>CAZXTW010000004.1:0-31606 GCA_964643525.1 uncultured Roseivirgaceae bacterium | reverse complement strand
GCTATGGTATTCCTGCTATATAAAGGTAAACATTAAATTTCTTGCCAGTTTTGTGGGATAACCTCATCCCCACTTCGCCATACTGGCACGTAATGTCCTGGTGCGAGGTATATTGTAACAGGATCTGGGTTAGGCGTGGTTACCGTATTTACTCTAACAGGGGCAATACCATTTTGATAAACTATGCTTACTTCCATTTCTACTTGTTCTCTTTCATTTATAAATTCAATAAGTGCCCTTCCTTCAGCCGAAAAAATGTCAATAGGCTCGTGGTCACGTATTATACCATTACGAATTGCTTCATCCTGTACTTCCAAAACTTCATCAGTATTGTCTAAAACTACATGATCCCAATTGATTACATTTGCATGATTTAACAACGAGGCAATTAAACAGGCATTTCTATCACCTGTAGCATGGCCCAAAATCCAACCATTTGCTAAAGTAATACCATCACGGTTTGCGGCAGTGCGTTCACTATCTTTTAACGCTGCTTCATAAGAATCAATGCTACTTTCATCCCAAAGTACTCCTATATCAAATTTTAAATCCATTTCTGAAGAATCTCCAAACTCATCTCCAAACTGAAACTGATCTTCTAAAAACCCTTCGGGAAGGTTAAAAGTGCTGCCATCCATGCGCTCAATAAAGCTCAGAGTTTCGCCAATAATATCCATGTACACTCCTTCTCTTTCCATTAAACTCCTAAAAAGATCCTCCGTGCTATACTTCAGTAAATTAATCGGGGCTGGATAAGCATGACTTAATACATGCCAATAGGTTTCTAAAGCAACAATCCATAGCTCCTGATAGTCAGAAGGCTCCTCATCAGCATCATAAATTGTAATTGGTGATGCTCTGTTTGACAGCTTTTCAAAGTACATTTCTTCATCGTCAGAAAGTGTTATATCTGTGTCTTTTGTTAACTTACTAACCTGTTGTGCTTGCTTGAACTCAGTCATTTCTTGATCACGTAGTTCTTTCAAAAATTGCGACTGTCTTTTTGGCCTTCCACTACCATAATGAGATGAATAGTTAATTGAGGGGGCAGTAGGTGTAGTTGCTGTGGTTGCCATATTTTCATGAGCAAAGGCATCAATGGTCTTCCTGTCAAATAACACAAACAAATCTTCTTTGACATTGTTACTGTTTTTTGTTCTTGATCGATGCCCATAATGGGGCTCATCATGACTTTGTTGCTCCCTCCATAACCTAGGTCTCCCTTGTTGCTCTCTCCCTCCATACCCATCAATATTTACTGTTGTTAGAGGCAAAAAATTCACATATTCTAAGTAGTCATTGATTAGCATTTGAAGGTACATCAACCGCATTACATCAGTCCTTGCCTGCACGGCCCTTCTCATTGTACCTATTACTCGCCGATGCCCATGAATAATCATTTGTTTTTGACGGTTAGTAATATGCTTAGCAAGGCCAATAGCTGGCGAACGCTCTGCCTGGGCAATTAACTCTCGCATCAAGGCAATAGCATCTGGTAATGAGTTCCCCTGTAGTACCTGCCTTACCATATCTTGATGGGCAATCCATGCAGTAACATGGGCTCCCATACCGGCATATGGACTCTTTGTCCTTGCCTCAAAATCTATAGAAACTATTTGCCCACCCGCTACATTAACCTGTATACTTTGATTTTGCCTGTAGTTGCCTCTTCTGCTTTCATGTTTTTTAGACCCTACTCGCTTGTTTAAGCCAGTATATTTATTGCCTATAGCGGTAGCAGCAAATGTTGCATCAGCAGCATTTACGCCAACAGTATTTAGAAGGAAATCCAGAATATTAGGCCCTAAATATATATCTGACCTTATAAAAGCCCGAGGATATGCACGATGAACAACCTGCAGAAAATGAGACAGCCCTAATATGATTAAATTTCTATAGTCTGTACTACCTGTTGCAAAATCTAGGTCACGGCTAAATACATTTATAGTGTCCTCAGCAAAAAGCGTCCAAAACTGTTGTCTTAATGCTCTTTTTATTGTCTCGGTTACCTGGGTATCATCTTCTTCTATAAGATCTTTATCTTCCTTTGAAAGCAATTGCTGGGCTCCGCCTTTAATTATATTGTCTATACTTTGGCGGCTCTCAGTCATTCCTGTGTCACCATCACCTGTAGAGGCAGGTATATCAACTAATGCTGTTTCATCTAAAACAGAAAGGCTGTTCTCAACATCCAGTAAATTACCTCTTGCCTGAGGCTCTCCTTGACCGTGTGTACTAGCACCTAAAACTGTTGAAAAAGGGTTTAAGTTGACTACATCTAAAATACTACTGATGGCATTCTGCAATAGCAATAACTCATCAGCCTCATCAATCCTCTCTCTGCTAGTAAGCTGATGACAAATTTCTCTAAGCCTGAATTGGGCCTCCTGTAGTTGCTCCGCGTGGCCATCTACCATATATCGTCTAAACGGGTCTGCGAGAAAAGGGCTTTCAAGGGCGTCAGTAGCTAAACTTAATAGTGATCCTCGTGCCTCGAAAAAACTTTGCCCTGATAATATCCTATTAAATGAATCAGTCAAAGCCACCCAAGCTGTTGAGTGCCCTCCCATAGTACTTCCGAAAGAAACTGGTTTTGGGCTTCGCCCATAAAATACAATATGTTGTATTACAGGCATATCTGCCTGATGCTCTGACCTTAGAATGATTTGGGTAATTGCTTCCCGCTGAACCACTTGACTACTATTTACGCCTGCCGTTACTGCCTGTGCATTCACTTTTACCTGCACTTGGCTGGTGGGTTGGGGCATGCGTTGTATCGGGGGCGGGGCAGCAAACAGCGCCCGTTGCTGGGCAGCCTGTTGCTGGGCGTAGGGGCTTTGCTGCATCATTTGTATCATTTGCTGCTGGGCGGCAAATGCCGGCCGCTGGTCAGTATGCCCCTGTGCTGCAACTGTGGTACCCGCCTGCTGGCGGGCATGGGCGTGTTGTACCGCAACCTGCTGCTGGGCAGGCCCGGTTTGGGTGAGGGTTTGTTTTTCTGGCATGGCTGTATCTGACAAGTAATTACAATTACTTTCATGATCAGGCCATTCAATACGTCAGATTATGAGGAAACAAAGGAAGCTACCACCACAAAACCAGGTGGGCCAATTAAACAGCATATAATGATTAAGAAAGGAAGCTTATTTTGAATGAAAACGATATCAAATATACCAGTTTTTACCTGTACTTGCGCCTCATGGCAGGTCTAATTTCTGCATACCCATGTAAACTGGCTGAACCAGGTGCTGGCTAAACGTGAACAGGCCAACTGCAAAGCTTGCGGCATAAGCCACAGCCCACACAAAAGAAAAACAACTATAGCACACAAAAGCTTACATGCACCACAAGCTGGCTTATTAGGGCACCACTAAAATTAAGACAGCACTCTGTTTACGCACACCTAAACAAGAAATATAGAATATTTTTTAGCCTTTCTGTTACCTCTAAAGTTACACTACCAAATATACCTTTTTTAGTAACGCAGTAAAAGCGTATACTGAAATACAAATAATACTTGTTACTCACTTATTTTCAACCTATTATGAATTAACAAGCATAATTATGAAGTAATAACTAAACATTTAGACAATTCAAAAAATAGTGAAACCACGTATGGCAAATGGCCAATTCTGCTCTACCAATTAATCGCTGAAGCAAGCAAAAGTATAGTTTTGTTTAAATTATTGAGTCATTAATTGAACAAAAAAAATAGACAGGGCGTTACGAAGACAACTAAAACTAATACTAATACTACATGAATACATTAAATCACATCTTCGCAGCGTCCCTGTCATCTAACGATTACGTAGGTTTTACGTTTTTTGTTGGGGCCATGGCCATGGCAGCTGCTACAGTTTTCTTTTTCATTGAACGTGGCAATGTTGAAGGTAAGTGGAAAACCTCTATGCTGGTATCTGGCATCATTACCTTTATTGCTGCGGTTCACTATTACTACATGAGAGATTTCTGGATTGAAAACCAGAATTCTCCTACTGCACTACGGTACATTGACTGGACACTGACTGTGCCCCTGATGTGTGTTGAGTTTTACCTGATCTTAAAAGCTTTTGGCGCAAAGATTGGCCTGATGTGGAAAATGATTTTCTACTCGGTATGGATGCTGGTAGCTGGTTACCTGGGCGAAACGGTATTTCGTGACAACAGCGCACTTTGGGGAGCCATTTCTACCATTGGTTATGTAGGTATTTTGTATGAAATCTGGCTGGGCAGTGCCAAAAAGCTGGCCGATAAATCAAACGACCCCATTTTGCAGCGTGCCTTCCGCACCCTGGGTTGGTTTGTGCTGGCCGGCTGGGCTATTTACCCTATTGGCTACATGGCCATTGAAACCGATGGTCTTTTGAGCGGTGTGCTGGATATTAAAGCCATGGATTTGATTTACAACATTGGTGACTCTATTAACAAAATAGGCTTTGGCCTGGTAATTTATGGTTTAGCCGTGGCGTCTAAAAAGAAAGCTGCCGCCAGCGCATAATTACATCCACTAAAACAATTCAGGGGGCTTAGGCCCCCTTATCAATTTGTTTTATGACCTTATTGTTACAGGTGCTGGTCTGGGCGGGTTAAGTTTTATACACCATCTAATCAATTCAGAGGTTTCATTCAGAAAGGTTCTTGTAATTGATAAAGACAGTAAACAGACCAATGACCGAACGTGGAGCTTCTGGCTTACTGAAGCACCAGGTTTAAAATGCGCGCAGCGCCAGTCATGGAATCAGCTGGGTTTTGCTTCTGACAACCTGCTGCGCTTTGATACTATTTACCCCTACGCTTATTACACCATACATGGCATAGATTTTTATAATGAGGTAATGGCGCAAATCAGGCAGCACCCCAACATTGACTTTGTGCATGAGGAAGTGCTGGCTATGGAAGAGACAGGCAACCGCGTATCTGTACTGACAGAAAATAACACCTATACCTGCAGGTGGGTGGTTGATAGCATTTCGCGCCCGGCTATTGACGCCAATCAAAACCTATTGGTTTATCAAAACTTTCTGGGCAATACTATTCAAGTTAACGAGGCACTGTTTAACCCGCAAAAACCCATTTTAATGGATTTTAGGGTGCCGCAATACGGGGCCGTAAGCTTTGTATACATTTTACCCTATACTGAAACTGAAGCACTGGTTGAGTTTACGCAGTTTACCAACAACAAGCATATTGATATGCCCTTTTACCAAAAGGCATTAAACAGTTACATTACCAGGCAGTTAAAACCTAAGTGTTTTGAAACGCTTGACCTTGAACTGGGGCAAATACCTATGACTAATTATGAGTTTGATCCCCAGCCCAGCAGACGCATTTTTAGAATAGGCACTGCCGGTGGTGACACCAAGCCGACTACAGGTTACACCTTTAGAAATGTTCAGGCCCATTGCCAGGCCATTTTAACTTCTATACAGCACTTGCCAGTAAACCTGCCCAATAAAGAGCGGTTTAAGTTTTATGATAACCTATTGCTACAAATCATTAAAGAGCAACCTGAAAAGGTGAAGGCCATTATGACTTACCTGTTTAAGAACCAGCCCATGGCCAGGGTATTAAAGTTTTTAGATGAAGAAACCAACCTGCTTGAAGAAGCCCTCATAATGGGCCTTTTGCCATGGAAGCCCTTTTTACAAACCCTGCTTAAACCCAAACGGTATGACTTTGCGCAATAAAATGGTATTGGTGCTGTTTGCCCTTTTGGTGGGCTCAGTTACTATGGGCACCCCTATAGATTTGCCTTTGGCTTTTGCCCTGATTATTCTATTTGGCATACCCCACGGCGCTACCGACCATGCCCTGTTTAACTTCATTACCAAAAAAAGGGCAAGCCCCAAACCACAGGGCCGCTTTATTGTGTTTTACCTAACGCTTATAGGCATTTACGCTTTATTGTGGTTGGCCCTGCCTGCACTAAGCTTATTGCTGTTTTTATTGCTTTCTGCCTACCATTTTGGCGAAACGCAACTGGCCAGTTTCAGGCTAACTGCCTGGCGTAAATGGGTAGCCTCTATGAGTTGGGGCATTGTGGCACTACTGGTATTGTTTTTACCCCACCTTGAAGCTGTTACAGCCATTATTTCGCCCTATTTAGTTACTGAAAAGCATATGCTATGGGTAAACACCAATGGTTACTGGCTGTTGCTGTTTCCATTAGCCTTATTAGCAATTGCTTTGGTTACGTTTAACTACAAGCTATTAATGAAAGAATTGATGGAGCTGGCCTTGTTGTATATCATAGCCAGCAATGTATCATTGTTACTGGGCTTTGCAGTGTTTTTTACCTTCTGGCATGCCCAGGATGCTATGCTGTTGCAAATTTGGCGCATTAAACATGTAGACCAATCATTTAACTGGCGCAAGTGGCTACGCCTGTCGCTGCCATTTACGCTGGTAAGTATTTTGGGCATTGCCCTTATTACAGTGGTGGCAAAGCAATTTTCCCTGCAAATGCCTGTTACCGCTTTATTCTTTATTTTGATTGCATTAATTACTGCCCCGCACGTATTGGTTATGGCGGTATTTTATACTAAAACTTAAAGGCAAGCTCAGGCTGCTTATCAGTTACGGGCGAGCCATCAGGCAAAGAAACACCAGGGGGCAAGTCAAGTACCGGGTCGTTGGGGTATTGTACGCCTCCATCGTCATCATCGTCATTATCGCCTCCTCTTTCATTGAATACATGAATGATAGTTCTGATTACTAAAAAAATCATCAGAAACAGAAAGAAGAGGTAGTCTGGGTGGTTATAAACAAAATCGACCATTTTGTAATATAAATAGTAGTGCCAATAATTGCCACTACGTGATACAATCTTTTTGTAATCATTACCAGCGCCTCAAACCAATGCAGCAAAGCAGCCTGAATTAACCACCGTTATTTTTAGGAGGTTTTCACAATACCTGTACTAAAGTACTGTACAATTAGTCATCACTTTTAGTATCACCTCCTCCTCCTTTAGGTGCTGTTGAAGTAGTGGTGGTGGTTGTACTTGAGCCACCACCACCGTGCCCACCGCCACCAAAGGGTGCTGGCCCATGGTTTACATCCCACACCGGTATGTAGTGGCCCGGTGCCAGGTAAATGTACACCCGGTTGGTACCTGTGCTTACCTGCACGGGGGCTATGCCTGTATTATACAATACATATACGGCCATGTTTACATGGTAATGGTTATTGATCCAGTTCACTACCCGCCTGCCTTCAGCAGAAAAAACATCAATAGGCACCCCATCCCGCACCACACCTGCACGCACCATTTGCTGCTGTAGGGCAAGCACCTCTCGCACAGATGGCTCTCTGAAGTTGCCTGCTAACAACAGGGCGTGCTGCATAAGCGAGGCAATAAGGCAGGCATTTCGGCTGCCTGTAGCATGCCCCACATACCAGCCTGCTGCAAGCGTAAACCCGTCATTAACCGCAGCAGCCTGCTCACGGCTGCGTAGTGATGAATCTAAAATCTTGCCTACAGTACCTGCCATAAAATAGTTAGCAATGCTATCGTCATACATGTCATCAGAGTCGCCAAACTCATGACCAAAGTCAAACTGGTCAGTCAAAAAGGTTTTAGGCAATTCATGCACCGGGTTATATGCTCCTCTTACAATTTTCATGGCCTCACTAATTACTCCTGAGCTAACATGTTTGCTTTTCATAAACGACTCCACCTGGTCATAATGCAAAAAGCCAACATGTTTGGTTACTCTGGGGTATGCATGTTGCATGGCGTGCCAAAAAGCTATTAATGCAGCGGCCCAGGCACTGGCCAGGCCTGCGGTGGGGTCAATTGGCACTGCCCGAGCCAATAACCGATGCAGGTAGGCTGCCTCTTCTTTATCTAACTTAGGTTCCTGTTTTAAGGCGTTTTCATCTACTGCCTTATCAAGGTCCATTTCTTTTTGATGCGTAGCCTTTAGCTTCTGGTTGCTTTTAATGGCAGTACTACGGCTACTGCGGCGTAACTTGGTGGTAGTGCTTGTGGTGGCACTCGCCTTGGTAGAAGGGGCAATGCTTACTGATGGCAAAAATGATTTGATAGAGTCATAAAATGTATCTGGGGTTTGGGCATCAAACAGGTCAAACAAGTCACTCAACGCATACGCCTGGCCATGGCTGCCCGTATATTCTGCCACCAGCCGGCCAGCCTGGTAATCTCTTAGCCGTGGTCGCGCAAACTGCTCACGCCCGCCCAGTGTTTTAGTTGCATCTGTAGTTGACATTGGCAGGGCATTTAAAAAGGCCAGATAGTCATTAATAAGCATTTGCAAATGACTTAACTGCTGCACGGTACTTCGGGCCTGTACTGCCCGGCGCAAGGTGTTAATGGCCCTTTGGTGGCTTCTCACAATCATACGCTGTTGCCAGGGCATGGTATATGTGGCAAAGTGCAGGGCCGGCGAGCGCTCGGCCTCTGCCAGCAGCAACCTTACCCGGTGTATGGCCTGGCTAAATGTTTGGCCAACAATTCTTTGCCGTACCACATCCTGGTGGGCTACCCAGGCTGTTGAGTGTGCCCCCATACCTGAGTAGGGCCCGCGTGTGCGGCCTTCAAAAATAATACTGCCCACTGTGTTATTGGGGTTGGCTATTACCTGTATACCAGCAGTTTGTGTGTAGCCCCCTCTGCGTGTATTGTGTTGCCGGTTGTAATTCATGTCATATACAATGGCAAACTCATCAGACAAAAGCCTTGATACAGCGGCGGCATCGTTAACATTTGCCCCCAGCTTTACCAAATGGGCATTAATGTATTCTTCCTCATAAATCATTGACCGAACAAAGGAAGCAGGATAAGCCGAAAACAACGTCTGGAAAAAATGCCGCAAAGCATGGTGCAATAAGTTGACCATACCCAGGGTATTAGGGCGGATGTTCATGTTACGTGCAAACACAGCTATGGTATCTTCAGCAAACAGTGCCCATAAGTGCTCTCTTAACTTAGCCTCTATAACTTCATCATCTGGTGCCTCATCAATATCAACTTTAGTGAGTTCTTCCTTTGTAAAAATCGAACGCTCAAGGTCTGTGAATGCGTCAGAGGCAACAAAATCATCATCAATATAATTGTACCTGAAAGTTTCATTTTCAAAGCCTATCAGCGCTCCTCGGGCAGTTGCCTCTGCATCGCCATGGGTACTGGCCCCCAGTACAGTTGCAAACGGAGTTGAATTGACCAGGTTCAAATAGCTGTTAACCATAACTTGCAGAATATTAAGTCTGGTTGAAGGCGAAAGCGAAGTGGCCCTGGCAAAACGCCGAGCCCTGGTGGCCGATTGAAACGCCTCACGCAGTTGCAAAGCATGGGCCGTGGTCATGTAACCCGCATACTGGCCACCAAGAAACGGGCTTCTCAACGCTTCGCCAATCATGTCGCTCACCTCTTGTATAGCCTCCTCAATGGTGCGCCCAGTCAGGCGCATGTTAATTGCATCGGTAATGGCCACCCAGGCAACGGAATGCCCACCCATGGTAGTGCTACCAAAGGGGCTTGGCGTACGGCCAATTATTATTACATGGTCAATCTGGTCACGGTCATCTAAAACAACCTGGGTGGCTACCCTTTGCACTACGGTATCATCGGCGGGCCCTGATACGGGTTTGTTTTGCATTACCACCCCTACCTGAAAGGCCGCCCCTGCACCTAGTGCCATGAGTTGGGCCGGAGGCTGGCTGCCAATTAGCACCTGTTGCTGGGCGGCCTGCTGCTGGGCGTAGGCACTGTGGTTAATGAACTGTACCATTTGCCGTTCGGCAGCAAACGCTGGCCGCTGGTCTACATGCTGTTGGCTATCAGGTTGTTTGCTGGCCATCTGGCCTGGCTGGTGGGCTGTAGCCTTTTGAGTGGCCTGTTCTGTGGAGACATGCTGTTGTTCAGGCATAGCAAATTGAGTTTAATACAAAGAGGAAGGAAGCTTAACTGGCAGACAAGAATCACATTTAAATTAACAGAAATAAGCTAAAAACACTAACCTGCCTATATCACTACTGGCTAAAAGTGTAATGTGTAATCAACTAACCGGCTACGGTTTATCCCTACATATTACGGTTCAGGCAGGGGTTTATCCGGTTGGTACCTGAACTGCCTGCGTGCCTTGGCTTTATAGCCTAACTTTACTTAGTTGATCGCAAAAGGCGTAACGCCTATTGTGTTTGTACCCATACCTTAAGTAAAAAGCCCGGTGGCTGTTTGCTCACCGGGCTTTTTATAGGGCAGGTGTACCTGATTAATATTGTGTACCTTTACTGGTAAAGACATTTACTTATGGGCCTGTTAAAAAATGTAAAAGAAATACACCTAAGGTACCCCTTAATTATTATCATTGGCATGCTGGTGCCCATCATAGCCAACTACAAATACTATACGGTAGAGACCTTTAGCGTTGAGTACTTTCTTTATGTAGTGCCTAAAAGTATTTTAATTACTGCCATGTTTTGGGAGGGCGACCTGTACCTGGTGCGGCGCATTAGAAAGCGATTGCCTAATTACAACCACACCGCCAAAAGGCTGTTGATACAAATACTGGTAGTTACGCTGTATACCTTTGCCCTGTCGGTAAGTATATGTGTTGTATTTAGAAGCTTACTTGCAGGCATAAGCCTTTCGTGGAACGACCTGCTGCTGAGCACCTGGGACAATATGTACATTAGCCTGTTGATTTTAACCTTGTATGAGTGTGCTTACTTTTTTAGCCAGTGGAAAAGTACCATTGTTGAAGCCGAAAAACTGAAACGCAAACAACTGGCCTCGCAGTTTGAAACCTTAAAAAACCAGGTAAGCCCGCACTTTTTGTTCAACAGCCTTAACTCATTGATGGCCATCATCCCTGAAGATTCTACCCTGGCCGTTCAGTTTACCCGCCACCTGAGTGACGTGTACCGTTACGTACTTCAAAATAAAGACCGCGAGGTGGTAACCCTGGCTGAAGAAATGGACTTTGTCAAAGCCTACTTCTTTTTGCACAAGATACGGTTTGGCGAAAACATTCACTTAAATACTGATGTAGCCAAAAACTACCTTGACATGCATGTGGCACCACTCAGCCTGCAAATGCTTATTGAAAACGCCATTAAGCACAACATCATCTCAAAAGAAAAGCCCCTGTTTGTTGACATCTATGTAGAAGGCAGCCAGCGCATTGTTGTTAAAAACAACCTGCAGGTGCGCAAAAACAAGCCTGATAGCTCACGGGTAGGCCTGCAAAACATCATTACCCGCTACAAACTACTGGCTAAAGAGCAAGTACAGGTATTGTCAAACCCACAAAGTTTTATGGTTTCAATTCCCTTGCTGAGCATTGGCAATTATGAAAGCACTTATCGTTGAAGACGAAGCCCCGGCCCTGCGACGGCTTTTGCGCTTACTTGAAAAAGAAGCACCCCACATACAGGTGCTTGGCCATTGCGACAGTGTTGAAGGCACCGTGCACTGGTTGCAAAACAATGAAACGCCCCACCTGCTGTTTCTTGATATACACCTGGCCGACGACCTGAGCTTTAAAATTTTTGATCAGGTGCCTGTGCCCTGCCCAATTATATTCACTACCGCTTATAATGAGTACGCACTAGAGGCTTTTAAAGTAAACAGCATTGATTATTTGCTTAAGCCTATTGATGAAGCAGGCCTGCGCCACAGCCTTGATAAACTCAAAGCCCTGCAACAAAGTAACCCCGTACTAGAAGCTGGCCTGTTGCAGTCTATTGCCCAAAGCATTAACCAACAGCGTCCCACCTACAAAACACGGTTTTTGATAAGGCGCAGTGACCAGCTGTATGCAGTAAAATGCCAGGATATTGCCTACTTTGCCTTTGAAAACAGGCTTACCTACCTGTTTACCCACGATGGCAAACGGCATATTTCTGAAAGCGTGCTTGACGAGCTTGAGCGGCAGCTTAACCCACAAATGTTTTTTAGGTTAAACCGCCAGTGCATTACCAATATTGATGCCATTGATAAAGTGCACAACCATTTTAATGGCAAGCTTAAGGTTGATTTATTACCTACCCACCATGAAGCAGGCTTTATGGTAAGCCGAGAAAAAGCCCCAGTATTTAAAGACTGGATGAACATGTAATTCAAAACAGTATAATATTTGGCATACTACCATTTACTTTAAGGCAAGTAGTATATTTACAGTTGCTACCAATGGTTTTAGGTACCTATGCTTTCAAACTGCATTAACCCTGCCGCTAGTAAAGTTTTGTTTGGCTGGCTTTTACTGTGCGGCCTGAGCTGCACAACAGCCTTTGGGCAACGCGCCAACCTTGACAGCCTTACCCAGGTGGTGCACCAGGCTGATGACCGTGCCCCCAGTATTTCAAAAATTGTATGGTTTGGCTATAAGCGCCTCTGGAATGCCCCAGACACAGCCCGGCTTTTTGCCCTGCGGGCCATTGCGCTTTATGACCAATACAATATTACCTTTAAAAAGCAAAATGCCTACCGGCTGCTTGGTGATGTACACCGGGTTTGGTCAAAATATACCGAAGCACGCAGTTATTACCTCATTGCTGATAGCCTGGCCATTGTCAACAACGATTCACTGGCCAGAGCCATGATTATTAACGACATGGCCCTGAATGATTATTACAAGGGTAATTATGTACGTAGCCTTGAAGATTACCTCAGGGCCAAAACCATTAGCGAAGCCATTAAAGACTATGAGGGGGTAGCCGTGGCCTACAGTAATATTGGTATTTTGTACAGCGAGCAAAAGCAGTACGAGCTGGCATTAGAAAGTTACAAGCAGGCCATTACAATCATTAAAAGCATTGACGAGAAATACCATTACCAGCTAGGCAACGCTTACCTGAATATTGCCCTGACTTACTACAACATTAACAACCTGGAGCAAGCCATAGAATACCATAATTTAGCCCTTGAAGTATATAAAGGGTATAATGACCGTGAGGGCGAGGCTTATGTATATGAAGGCCTGGCAGATGTATACAAGGCCAGAGGCCGGCACCAGGCCTGTACTGATTACAGCCTGAAGGCCAAAGAAATTTTTCAAAGCATAGGCAACCAAACCGGTTTAAGTGCCGTATTGGCCACACTTGCAGATAATTATTTGCAAATGGGCCAGCTGAATTACGCTGCCCAACAGGGCCGCGAAGCACTTAAAATTGCCAGGCAGATTAATGACCATAGTGATATTGCAGCAGGCGCGCGGCTGCTGACAAAAATCTTCAAACAACAGGGCAACTACCAGGAAGCCCTACAAATGCAAGACCTACACATGACGTACCAGGACAGCATATTGAACGAAGAAAAAGCCCGTGCACTAATAGGGTGGCAAACCAAATATGAAACTGCCGAAAAGGAAAAAGCCAACCAGCAACTGCGCCTTGAAACTGCCCTGACCCAACAAAACAATATGATCCTGACTGTGGGCATCATATTGGCGCTGGGCCTGGCCATTTCGTTTGCTTTTGTATTTTTTAAAGTAAGCCATATGCGCGACATGCTGCAGGAAAGCAACGCCATTAAAGACAGGCTTTTTTCTGTAATAGCTCATGACATGCGCGGCCCTGTTGACGCCCTTAGTATGGTATTGCCCACTTTACAGGCGGGCAGCTTTAATGCGCAAGAGCGGCAGGTTATTTATGATGAGCTAAGCCAAAGGCTACATAGTACTGAAAACATGATGAGCAACCTGCTAAAGTGGGCGGGTATGCATATGAATGAAGTACGCTTAAAGCCAGTCAAAGTATCACTTGCAGGCATTATTCAGGAAGTAATTGAGCTGTACCAAAACGATGCCGAGAAGCAGCAGATTACCCTGGCACACCAGGGCCATGATTATACTGTAAATACCGACCCTGAAGTAATTAAGCTGGTGCTGCGTAATTTGGTCAACAATGCCATGAAGTTTACCCCCAAACAGGGTAGTATAATTATTGTAACAGCTGATAACAACAACAAGGTAGCCGTAAGCGTGCGTGACAATGGCGTAGGCATGAATACCGACAAACTACGCAGCCTTTTAATTAGCGGTAAAAAAGTAACCAAAAAAGGCTTGCGTGGCGAAAAAGGCACAGGCCTGGGCCTACTGCTTTGCCGTGACTTTTTAAAAGAAATTGGCAGTGTACTGCGCTTTGACAGCACACCTGGCAAGGGCAGCACATTTATTTTTGATATCCCTAAAGCAAGTTAAAAGCCCCAACAACGCGCTAACCACTTTTACTTATGCAAGTCTTGAGTCCCATATTTATGGAACAACAGCCCCTTATTGCCCAGTTACAAGGGGGCAGCCACCGGGCATTTCAGCAGTTGGTATACCAATGGCAAAACCGCCTTTATACTATTGTATGTGGGTTTGTACACAACCACCAAGATGCTGAAGATGTAACCCAGGAGGTTTTTATTGAAGTACACCGCTCTGTAAAGCAATTCAAAGGGCAGTCGGCCTTTTCTACCTGGCTGTACCGCATTGCTGTAAATAAGTCTTTAGAACACCTGCGCAAAAAGAAAAGCCAAAAGCGCTGTGCTTATACTGTTAGCCTTAATGCCCACAATAATCAGTACCCTTACCAGCTGCCCAACCCGGTACACCCTGGCATAGAGGCTGAGCGCAAAGAGCAGGCACAAATGCTTTTTAATGCCATTGACCAACTGGCCGCCAACCAAAAAGTAGCTTTTACACTACATAAAATAGAAGGCCTGCCCTACCAGCAGGTGGCTGGAGTCATGGGTATTAGCGTCTCGGCAGTAGAGTCACTTCTGTTCAGAGCCAAAAAAAACCTGCAAAAGTTGCTACACCATTACTACACATATGCAATGGCCAGTTAATAGCATGCAGTAATGGAACCTGTTAATAACCCTACTGAAGTGTACATACACAATACTTTAAACTGGCTACGACAACAGCCACGCCCCCAGGCACCCCAAAACTTTTACAAGCACCTGTGCTCAAAAATGGGCCTGCAAATACACCCAGAAAAAGGCGGCATACATTTAAAAGCACAACAAAGGCCCAGTGGCAATGATCAGTCATGAAAAGCATGTATATTTAACCGTACTGTTATGATAACAACATGCATGCACTGATTTTAACTGTAATGTTAACCATAGCCACCCCTGCCACAACGGCGGTGGCCCCGCCAAATGGTGTGGCAGCCATTAAAGCTGCCATGGCCAAACAAGAAGCCTGCTGGAACAACGGCAATTTAGAATGCTTTATGGAAGGCTACTGGAAGTCAGACTCACTGGTGTTTATTGGCAAAAGTGGCCTTAAATATGGCTGGCAAACCACCCTTGACAACTACAAGCGTGGCTACCCCGACAAAGCCACCATGGGCACCCTTACTTTTAACATTGTTAGTATAGAACGTGCCGGCCCCAAAGCCTATTTTGTGATTGGCAAGTGGCACCTGGCCCGCAAAATTGGCGATGTTGGCGGCCACTATACCTTGCTGTGGCGCTATATTGACAAACAGTGGGTTATTGTTGCAGACCATTCAAGCTAACTTCTTTTTAAATTGTATTACCTGATTTGCCATGCCAACCGCACATGACAATGATATTCTGGGGTATGCCATCAACGCGCATTACCACACCAACCACCCTACGCCATTAATTATACATAATGAATATGGCGAGCCCGACCAGATGGACCTGTCTGTATTTTTACGAGAAGAACACGAGCTAACAGAGCTTGAGCTGTATGCCCTAAGCATGTGCCATGGCCGCGTATTAGACATTGGCGCCGGGGCAGGCAGCCTGAGCCTGATACTGCAAAACAGGGGTTTAGACGTAACCGCACTTGAAATTAGCCAACCAGCCTGCCAGGTAATGGAGGCCAGAGGGGTGCAGAATATAGTTTGCCAAGATTTATTTACCTACCAGAACCAGGCCCCTTTTGATACACTGCTGCTGTTAATGAATGGTATTGGCCTGCCGGGTAGCATTGAGGGGCTGCAACGCATGCTGGCCCACCTGAAAACGCTGGCCCGGCCTGGCAGCGTTATTCTGTGCGACTCAACTGACGTGGCCTACCTTTATGAAAATGACGAAAGCCTGAAGCCTGCCAACCGCTATTATGGCGAGTTGCGCTACCGTTACCAATACAACGGCCAAATAGGGCAATGGACTAACTGGATGTACATTGACCACCTTACCCTAAAACAAGTGGTGCAGGGCACGGGCTGGGCCATGCAGCTGGTGTATGAAAATGAAGAAGATTATTACCTGGCCAGGCTTATTTTAGAGTAGCAAAAAAAAGGCGAAGCACCATTGCTTCGCCTTATTTGGAGGTGCCCAGGACAGGATTTGAACCTGCACGGGCTAAAGCCCACTACCCCCTCAAGATAGCGTGTCTACCAATTCCACCACCTGGGCATTTGCTAAAAAAAGAAAGGCCTTAGCTAGGAACCAAGGACTTTCAGGACTAATAGCTATGACACTTATTAAAAGAATTACCTTATAATAAATTGGAGTGCAAAGGTATGTATTTAGCCCATTGAAAGCAAGTAACGGGCGCTACCATTACACCTTGCGCCAAATAGAGTCTACAAAATAATTATCTTTATCGTACAAGTTTTTGGTTACCTCAAACCCTGACTTATTCGCCAGCGAGGTAAGGTCATCTAAATCATACTTTTGTGATACCTCCATATTTATTGCCTCCCACGCCTTAAACTCAAAGGTTTCGTTCAGGTGGCCAATTGTTACCTTCTGGTCGTACTTGCTTACTAAAAAGCTGCGGCACTCGCCACTAATAGGGTTGTATTGGGGCCAGTGCACAAATGAATCGATACTAAAGTTGGCATCCAGCTCATCGTTAATGCGCTGTAGCAGGTTCATATTAAACTGCCTGGTTACTCCTTCTTTATCGTTATAGGCATCTAAGATCAACTTCGGGTCTTTTTTAAGGTCCATGCCAATCATCAGCATATCATCGGGCTGCAGGTTATCGCCCAGCTGCCGCAAAAACCGCAGGGCCATAGCCTCGTTAAAGTTGCCTATGTTTGAGCCCAGGAACAGCACAATTCTGCGCCCTTCATCCTTACCTAATGCCTTTAATGCTGTAAAGTACTCTCCTTGCAGGGGGCGTACCTCCAGGCCGGGCAGTTCATCGCCCAGGGCGTCAGATAGCTGATTAAGCACATTTTGTGAAATATCAATAGGCAAATACCTGAAGCTGGCCGCCTGCTCAATAAAGTGGCGCAGCAGCACTTTAGTTTTCATGCCATCGCCAGCGCCAAATTCAATTACATTAAAGGTAGCCCCTCCCTGAGCAAAAGCTTCTAAAATAGCTGCCTTATGGGTGTTGAAAATATCAAACTCACAGCGGGTAGGATAGTACTCATCCAGCGCCATAATGCGCTGAAACAGTAAATCTCCCTTTTCATCATAGAAATAGCGTGACGGTAAGTACTTTGGTGATGATGATAAACCCGCCTGAACGTCACGGGCAAATTGCTCTAATTGAATGTTTTCTTTGGTTTGCAAAACGCAATAAGGTTTTTATTCATGAATTGATTGATGGCCTGATATTAACGTATAGTTTGCGCCAGGCGCAAACCACTAAACTGCCACTGCAGGTTGGGGTGAAAGAAGTTGCGGTACGTAGGCCTGATGTGGTTGCGCGGTGTAGCTACTGAGCCCCCCCTCAGCACCATTTGGTTTACCATAAACTTACCGTTGTATTCGCCCAGGGCCCCCTCGGCCTGCTCAAAAAACGGGTAGGGCAAATAAGCACTGGCCGTCCACTCCCAGCAGGTACCATAAAACTGGTAATCGCCCTCGGCAGGGGCCTGTGGGTGCATCAGGCCTGAGTCAGTAAACTGTGCCTGTGGGTGTATGGTTGGGGCATATTGCCTACAGGCAACCTCCCATTCAAACTCAGTGGGCAGCCGCAGCCCACGCCAGCGGGCATAGGCATCGGCCTCGTAATAGCTTAAATGTGTTAGTGGCTCGTCATAATTCAGGGGGCGCAGGCCTTGTAGGGTATACAGGTGCCAGGCACCGTCATGCTTTACCCAGTACTTAGGTGCCTCTATCTTGTTGTCGTTTATCCACATCCAGGCTTCGCTAAGCCAGTGCCTGAAATCGGTATAACCACCTGCATTCAAAAACTCAATATACTCGCCTACAGTTACCAGCCGGTCTTGCACCGCATACTCATGCAGGTACACCTTATGCTGCCCCAGCTCGTTGTCGTAGGCAAAACCCTTACCGTTATGGCCAATGGTATACACGCCTGCTTCAATGGGCAGCCAACTGGCAGGGCGGGCCGATTCATTGCGCCCTTCCTGGGGCAGGTAGGCCGGGTATAGGGGGTTATGGCCCAAAATGTACTTTACATCTGTTACCAACAGCTCCTGGTGTTGCTGCTCGTGGTGCATACCTATTTCTATTAAATAATCTACACCAGCCGCATTGTGGCCATTGGCTGCCAGGAACTTAGCCATGTGTTCATCAACATAGCGGCGGTATTTAATCACCTCTTCTACCGGTGGGCGGCTCAGTAGGCCCCGGCGGTGGCGCAGCACACGCTCGCCCACGCTGTCATAATAGCTGTTAAACAAAAAGCTGTAATTGGCATCAAACACCTCATAGCCAGGCAGGTGTGGCTCAAGCACAAAGGCCTCAAAAAACCATGTAGTATGCCCCAGGTGCCACTTGGGCGGGCTTACATCAACCACAGGCTGCACCACATAATCTTCAGCCTGCAGGGGGTCACATAAATTAATGGTTTGGTTACGCACGGCCTGGTAACGGTAGGCAATATCTTGAAAGTCGGGCTGAATGCCCGCAACAGAAGTGAAAGAATCCAAATCGGCAGGGGTGTTGTTTGTGATATACTAAAATCAATAATTTATTACTGAAAACCTAAAAATTGCCTGCCACTCAAAAGCTAATCAAACAAATTATTAATTTTTTACAAGGCAAAGCAGCCATTCGCTAAAAGGCTACGTTATGCAGGTAAATCTTGTCAATATGAAGTACACAATAAAAATGTTAAGCACCAAACGAAATAACACAAGTGCCTACCTGCTGGTAGTAGCCATTACTTTGTTTACCATGCTGTTTATTCAAAGCTGCACCTACGACACAGCAGCACCTACAATTGATTGCTCTGGCGGCCCCACGGTAAACATTGTTAGCGTTGAGGGCAGTGCCTGCGGCACAGATGCCGGTCGTGTTGAACTTTCAGCCACGGGGGGCACAGGTGCCATTGCCTTTAGCCTTGACGGCACCACCTTTGTTGCCAACAGCACATTTGAAGCATTGGCTGCCGGCAATTACACTGTTACCGCCCGCGATGAAAACGGCTGTACTGGTACCGCTAATTTTACCATAACTAATGCTGACGGGCTTAATGTAACCGTAACCAGCAATGATGCAGGCTGCGGCACCCAAAATGGCAGCATTAATGTAACGGCTACGGGCGGCACGGCACCTTTTACCTACCAGCTAAACAGCCAGAGTGCACAAAACAGCCCCAGCTTTAATGGCCTGGCAGCAGGCAGCTACACCATTACCACTGTAGATGACGAGGGCTGCGAGGTGCAAAACCAGGTTGAAATTACTTCGGGCGTAAGCTTTCAGGGTAATATTGCCAACATCATATCTACCAACTGTGCCATCAGCGGTTGCCACAACGGCACTCAATCGCCCGACTTCCGCAACTTCTCTAACATACAAAACTTTGCTGAGCGTATCAGGGTACGCACGGGTAACCGCTCAATGCCTAGAGGCCGCACACTTACTGACGCGCAAATTGCTGCCATTGACTGCTGGGTTACTGACGGTGCACTTGATAATTAAAGCCAGCACTGCCTAAGGCAATAACAACAACGTATGCCACACCCTAATTACCATTATACCTTTCAAAACCAAATACTTAACTGTTACATTCACTATAAATAATCAAACATGTTACGCACTAAACGCCTTCTTTCATTTGTATTGCTGTTCATGGCTTTGGCTACCCTTAGCACACCGTTGCTTGCCCAGCGCTACAAAAGTAAAACTGCCAATGTAACCTTCTTTTCTGACGCCCCGGTAGAAGATATTACCGCCCATACCAGCGAAGCTACCGGGGTATTTGATGCTGATAAAGGCGAGTTTGCCTTTTCAGTACCAATCAGCACCTTTCAGTTTGAAAAGGCACTGATGCAAGAACACTTTAACGAAAACTACCTTGAATCTGACAAATACCCCAAATCAACCTTTGTGGGGCGCTTTACCAACTACACCAAACAGGAAGGCAGCCGCCAGGTTACAGCCAAAGGCAAGCTGTACATCCATGGTCAAACCCAGGAGGTAACCATAAACGGCACTTTAAACCACCAGGGCAATGCTGTAAGCATGAATGCTGTGTTTAACGTGCCTTTAAAAGATTATAAGGTTAAAGTGCCCAAGGTGGTATTTTACAACATAGCAGAAGTAATAGAAGTAACCGTTCAGTTTGACTTTGAGCCATTGAATTAAGCCACCACGTGGCAGCAAACCCAACCTAATAACCAAATAGTTAAGCAAAACACAATAGCAAAAAATGATACGACCACTACTAATTATAACCCTGCTGGCATTTACCTGCTGCGCCTATGCGCAGGATGATTTGCTGCAACTGTTAGATGACAACGGGCCTGACCAGGGCCCTCAATATGCCACGGCCACCTTTAAAGGGTCTCGCCTGGTGAATGGCCACTCGGTAGAAATGCGCAAGGCTGGCGTGCTTGAGTTTTTAATTAGCCACCGCTTTGGCCGCCTTAACTCTGGCGCTTCAGAACTGTTTGGGTTAGACAATGCCAACATACGCTTTGCATTAGAATATGGTTTTAACGAGCGGTTTAATGTAGGCATTGGCCGCAGCTCGTTTGAAAAAACATTTGATGGCTTTGTTAAGTATAAATTTTTGCGCCAAACGGCCGGAAGTAACAAAACTCCCATAAGTTTGGTTTATTTTGCAAGTATTGCCATTAATAGCCTCGAAAATACTGACCCCAATGTTACGGTAGATTTCTCCTCAAGGCTGTACTATACCCACCAGGTACTGATTGCCCGTAAGTTTAGCCCGGCCTTTTCGATGCAGCTAATGCCCACATTGGTGCACCGCAACGAGGTAGAAGAAAACGACGAGAACGATATCTATGCAATTGGCGTTGGCGGCCGTTACAAATTAACCAACCGGCTGGCCATTAATGCAGAGTATTATTACCGTGCCAACCAGGTTGATACCGACCCCAACTTTAACGTGATTGCCCTGGGGGTTGATATTGAAACTGGCGGGCACGTATTTCAGTTGCATGTGACCAACGGACAGGCCATGGTAGAAAAAGGCTTTATTACCGAAACAACGGGCGATTTCTTTAGTGGTGATATCCATTTTGGTTTTAATATTTCGAGGGTGTTTAACCTTAAATAGTATGAGCCATGCGTAATTTAACCCGAACTGTAACCTTAATTGTAGTAGTACTGTGCACCATGGCAGCCACGCTGCCCAACCACAACACGGCCAACAATACAAACACCAACCCACGCAGCGCCATTTACAAACAAGTAAAGGGCCACGTGGCGTTTACATCTGACGCCCCACTTGAGCTGATCAAGGCTGAAACTGACCAGGTGCAAAGCGTAATTGACAGCGAGAAGCAAACCTTTGCTTTTGCCATACCCATTGCCTCATTCCAGGGGTTTAACAACCCCCTGCAACGTGAGCATTTCAATGAAAACTATATGGAAACCGAGGCCTTCCCTAAGGCCACCTTTAGTGGTAAAATCATTGAAAGGGTTGACTTTGCTACCAACAAAACCTATAAAGTACGTGCCAAAGGCACTTTAAATATTCATGGGGTTGAAACCGAGCGTGTCATTGATGCCCAGATTGAAGTACACGGCACCAGCCTGCACATCAAATCTACCTTTAGCGTGCCACTGGCCGATCATGACATTAAAATACCTAAAATTGTAAACCAGAAAATAGCCACTGAAATACAGGTAGTGGTTAAGGCAGAGCTAATCAAACAATAGCCGTACATCAGGTGGGGCGCCATGGGCACCCCACATTCATTTTTTAGTTGTACCTTCACAGCAAGGGCAACCCCGCGAATCCGTTATGAATAACAAACAGGTAATACTACACGGCGTATTGTGTGGGTTATTGGCTTTGTGCCTTGCAACCCATACATTGGCACAACAGCCATTTTTTAAAGCGCACCAGCTTATACAATGGAATGACAACATTAAGGTGCAGGCCATATTACAAGACCAAACCGGCTATGTATGGCTGGGTACCCCGCAGGGTTTGTTCAGGTTTAATGGGTATAATTTTCAGGCCTTTACCACTGCCGACTCGCTGGCGCAAAATGCCATTACAGCCCTGGCAGTTGATGCCCAACAAACCCTGTGGGCAGGCCACCAAAACGGGCTGTTAACAACCTATAACGGGCAAAACTTTACACCCTATACCTTTCAAGCAGATACCCCCCAGGCGGCCATTAGCAGCCTGCTTACTGATAGTCTGGGCAACCTTTGGGTAGGCACCCAGGGCGATGGCATATATATTATTACTACTGACACCACCCTGCACCTGAACAGCAGCAATGGCCTGGCCGACGATTATATTTACACCCAACTGTATGATACCAAAGGCTGTATATGGGTAGGCACTGATGCTGGCATTCACGAAATTGACTTCAATACCTTTGCTGTAAAGCGCATTATTGATGTAAGCCACGGCCTGCCTGATAATATTGTGCAGGTGCTTGAGGCAGGCCTGCCAGGGCAAATACTAATAGGCATGCAATCTGGTGGCGTATGGCAATACAGCCCGGCCACCAACCAGCTACAGCCAGCCACTACAGCGCCCTGGAGCTATGGTTCAGTAAAAGGCATAAGCATTACCGGCAATGAAGTATGGGTGGCTACCGCACGCCGGGGCATCGTGAGCCTTGACCCACTGGGCAATGCCCCCGCCAGGGTGTTTAACCCCAACCCCAAAGGCAGGGCCCCGCGCATTCATACCATCATGCCCGACCATGAAGGCAATATATGGCTGGGCACCCAAAACGGTGCCATCCAATCGCCCGGCAGTAAATTTGGCTTTCTGCAAAATATTGGCACCATGGGCCAGGTAAGTGTACAGGCCCTCAGCTTTGATGCCTCCGGCCAGCTGTGGTTCTGCACACAAAACGGCCTGTACAGCTATGTGCCCGGCACTGACCAGCCTGTGCAACAACACCTGAACCTGCCTGAGTTTAATTACACCGCCTTTATTAGCCTGCACCTTGATGCACAAAACCACCTCTGGATTGGCACCTACGGGCAGGGCGTAATTAGAATGGACGTAACCACCGGCCAGTGGCTACGCCTCACCACTGACCATGGCCTGGTAAACGGCAATGTGCTGAATATTACCAGCCATGGCAATGCTGTATGGCTGGCCACCCTGGGTGGCGTATCGCGCTGCCCCCTGCCAGCCAAGTTCAGCACCCAACCGGCCGACTATGCCTTTACTAACTATACCACCGACCAGGGCCTGGCCAATAATTATGTGTACCATGTATTTGCTGACAGCCACGACCGCCTGTGGTTTGGCACTGACGGTGGGGGCCTCTCTATGTTTGAGCAGGGGCAGTTCAGCACCTTTGATGCCAACAGTGGGCTCAACAGCAGCGTAATCTACTCTACTACCGAAGACCGTGCCGGCCACATCTGGTTCAGCACAGTAGACGACGGCATTTACCGCTACAATGGCCAAACCCTGCAGCATTTTGGCGAGGCCGAGGGCATCAGAGACTTGTCAATCTCGGCCCTGTTCAGCAACAGCAGTGGCGAAGTAATTGTGGCCCACCGCCTGGGGCTTGATGTATTTAACCCTGAAACTGGGGCCTTTAGCTACTACGGTAGCGAGGTAGGCATTGCCGGTATGGAACCCAACCTGAACGCCGTTACCAGCCAACGTGGCCTGTATACCTGGGTAGGCACCAACCAGGGCATCATCCGCTACGCGGCCCAGCAGCATACAGCCCAAAGCCAGCCCCGCACCTACATTAGCCAGGTGTTGCTGTTTCAGCAGCCAGTGGCCAAAAATGCTGTGGCCAGCCTGCACCACAAAAGCAATAACCTGACCTTCAGGTACACCGGCTTCTGGTTTCAAAGCCCAGAAAATGTGGGTTACCAGGTAAAGCTTGATAATTATGACATTGACTGGATAGACACCCGCAACAGGCAGGTTACCTACAGCAGCCTGCCCCCTGGCAGCTATACCTTCAGGGTACGCGCTGCCGTAAACCAGCAGTTTGCCAATGCACAGGAAAAAACCCTGGCCTTTACCATACGCCTGCCCTACTGGCAAACGCCCTGGTTTTATGCCATTACCATACTGGTGGTATTGTTGCTGTTTTATGGGGTGGTTAAATACCGCGAGCGTAGCCTCAAAGAAGCCCGCCAGCGCCTGGAGCGCAAAGTAGAAGAGCGCACCCGAGAAGTGCGCCAGCAAAAAGAAGAAATAGAAAAGAAAAACCAGCACATTACCAGCAGCATTAACTATGCCCGCCGCATACAGCAGGCCATACTGCCCCTGCAAGAGTTTTTACAGAATGCCATGGGCCAGCACTTTATTCTGTACAAACCCAGAGATATTGTAAGTGGTGACTTTTACTGGTGTGCCGAAAAAGACGACCGCGTATATATTGCCGCCGTTGATTGTACTGGCCATGGTGTGCCCGGTGCCTTTATGTCAATGATTGGCAGCGCACTGCTCAATGAAATCGTGAACAACCACCACGACATAACGCCTGCCCAAATTTTAGACAAGCTACAGCAGGGGGTTACCAAAGCCCTGAAGCAAGACCAGATTGACGACGATGCCACCAAGGCCCGCGATGGCATGGACCTATCGCTTTGTTGCATACACCGCAACAGCAACCTGCTGGAGTTTGCCGGAGCCAAACGCCCCCTGTATGTATTTCAGGATGATACCCTGACCGAATACAAAGGCGATAAGTACTCTATTGGCGGCAACTCACGCAAACAGCAGCTCATCCATTTTACCAACCACCAGTTACAGCTGCATGCCAACAGTACGGTTTACCTCTTTTCTGACGGCTACCCCGACCAGTTTGGGGGCTCGCAACAGCGCAAGTTCATGACCAAGCAGTTTAAACGCCTGCTGCACGACATTCAAGACAAACCCCTGACCGAGCAAAAAAAGCTGCTGCACGAGGCACTTGAAAACTGGAAGGGTACCACCGCCCAAACTGACGATGTGCTGGTAATAGGCTTTAAGCCCGGGCTATGAAAGCTAAGCTTTTGGCGTAACTTAGGGCAGCGTTTAGCACCGGCCCCAAACCTACCGCCTGCATGAAAAGGAACTTCCCACTAATCAGGTTAACCCTATTGTTAACCAGTAGCCTTACCGTTATGGCCGGGGCCACCATATCGCCCTCGCTGCCGCAGCTCAAAGCAGCCTTTAGCACTGTACCTAATATTGACCTGCTGGTAAAACTGGTACTGACCATGCCCGGCATTTGCATTGCTGTAGGGGCACCTGCCGCCGGCTATATTGTTGACCGTTTTGGGCGCATTAAACTGCTGGTGGTGTGCACCGCCATGTATGGCATTGCAGGGGCAAGCGGCTACTTTATGGACAATATTTACCTTATACTGGCTGGCCGGGTGTTTTTAGGCTTTGCCGTGGGGGGCATCATGACGGTAAGTACCACCCTGGTGGGTGATTATTTTACGGGTGAGGCCCGCAATGCCTTTCTGGGTTTTCAGGCCTCATTCATGGCCGTGGGCGGGGTGGTGTATATAGTGCTGGGCGGCTTTGTAGCCGAGCTGTCGTGGCGTGCGCCCTTTCTTATTTATGCCAGTGCCCTGTTGTTTCTGCCCCTCATTATTGGCTGTTTGTATGAACCAAACGTACAAAAGGCCAGCGCCACTACGGGCCAGCCAGGGCAAAAAAAACCGCTACCCCGTGAAATTTATGGCATTTATGTGCTGGTGCTGGTATTTATGCTACTGTTTTACATGATACCCGTACAAATACCTTTTTACATTAAGCAACTGGGGGTAACACAAAGCTTTGTGGCCGGGCTATCTATTGGCATTGTGATGTTTATGGGGGCTGTAGTTGGCTTTCAGTTCAAGCACATACGCAAGCGCCTGCGCCCGCTGGCCATTTTTGGCATATGCTTTTTACTCATGGGCATTGGGTATGGCCTTATTGGCCTGGCCCAGCAGTACTGGGTGGTGGCCATGGGCCTGTTAATCAGCGGCCTGGGCGCTGGCCTTACCCTGCCCAACAGCAGCCTGTGGCTTATTGAGCTGGCCCCGGTGCCTATGCGCGGCCGGGCCACTGGCGGCCTTACCTCATTTATATTTCTTGGGCAGTTCTTCTCGCCCATTGCCTTCCAGCCGCTCGTCAAGGCTACCGGCCTTGGGGGCTCGTTTGCCTATGCTGGCATAGGCCTGGGAATAATGGCACTCATTGCCTTTCTGTTCCCCAAGCCCAGGCCAAAAGCATAGCGGCCTGCTTCAGTACAACTGACTGTTCCTGTATTTTTCTTAAACTGTAATGGCGTTTTACGCCTGTAACAACTGCTGCCAAGGCTATTTTTATGGTTTAGCTTATAGGTAATGCCGATAGTAACAGTACTTTTCCGATAATTGTATATATTTGCTTAACACAACAGTTTCTCCTCTATGCGGTTAATATACCTGATGCTTCTGTTACTATTCTTTGTTGCCTGCCAGCAAACAGAGGTAACCCCCAATTTAGCCCCTACCCAATACCAGGCAGCCCTTGAGTTGGCCGGCCATGATACTGACCAGGCCATTGCCCTGGCCGATAGTTACACCGCAGCAGCCCAACAGGTAGGCAACGCCCGCGAAGTGGTGCGCGGCCACCAACTGAAAGGTTACATTTATGGCGTAAATGGCAATGATTTAAAGGCGTTTTCAGCCTATGCAGATGCCTACGGCAAAGCCTTACAAAGTAACGAACAACAGTTTTTGATTTATGAACTCACTCAAATGGCTATTAGCGCGTTTCGTTTAGGCGCATTTCAACAAGCTGCTGATTTTTTTCAAAGGGCAATAGAAGAAGCAGGTACATCACCTACCCAACAAGACCTTAACTATTTAGGAAAGGCATATATGTATTTGGGTATGATACAACAGAAGGATACAGAAAAAGCTAATGAGGCTCTACAAACTTACGACAAAGCCCTTCACTTTTTAAATGACAATACTTTACAAGCACAAGTACTAATAGAAAAGGCCAGGGTACATATGGCACAAAGTAAGTTTGCCACTGCATCTCAACTATTAGAGCAGGCTATAGAGGCAAGTAATAGCATTAAATTTCAATACCTATTTACCCGTGCACATTTAGACTTGTTACAAAGCAAAGAAGCCGAAAGTACTACCGCATTTTTGGATATCCTTGATGATCAGGAAAGCTTGCAACAGGCTCAGCGCTTTAAACTATATGTTGCCTTAGGAGATATTCATTCAAATACTTCCGAAGATCAGGCGCTTGAATATTATCAAATGGCTCTCAATCAAAAAGGCATTCAAAATAAGCATCTTATGGATGTGATTGAAAAAGCCATTGCTCTGATGCCCCCTGAGCCTTCAATTACTGATTTAAAACAGGAACTAATCAACTTAAAAACAGAAAAAATAGTGGCCTTAGAGGCAATTAGAAATACAATGTCAGAAAAGGTAATCACATTGAAAGTATACCAAGTAGAACAGGCTGCTATGCATGCAGAAATGATGCATGCCAAGAAAATAACCAATGCTTTACTAATTGTAGCAATCATACTTATACTGGGTATTGGCTTTTGGCTGCATTTCAGAATTAAAAAGCTGGCCATAGAAAAAGTTCGTAAGGTTGAAACTGAAGCAGCTGTAGATATAATCAGAGACTTGTACAGATTTTTCCGCACCAATAACTAACGACAGATGGAAATACTATCATTGGAGGCCATGCTCCTAATTAAAGGAGGATGTTGTGACTCCCCCAACCCAGAGCCAGAATATGACCCACCACCGTCAGGCAATAGCAACGCATCATCAGGTAATGGCTAGCTGCTGTTGCCAGTTATTTTCTTCATTGCAAATCTTGTAAACCTATGGAAATACTAACTTCAGTAGCCATGATGCAACTCAAAGGTGGTTGCTGCCCTTCAAACCCAAGGCCAGATTATGACCCACCCCCTTCTGGTAACAATAATATTCCATCTGGAAACAGCAACGCCTCATCAGGTAATGACTAACTGCTGTTGCCAGTTATTTTCTTCATTGCAAATCATGTAAACCTATGGAAATACTAACTTCAGTAGCCATGCTGCAACTTAAAGGTGGTTGCTGTGATTCTCCAAATCCAGAGCCCGAACCCGATCCGCCACCTTCAGGCAATAACAATATAGGTACCGGCAATGGTTAAAGGCCGGGTTATCTGCCATAGTCAGCTAACTTTTGCCCCAGACTCAAATTAAATCTTTCCCGGATGTTGGAACTCGCTCCGCTCGAGAAAAAAAGTTTTCTCGAGCGGAAAAATTCTTCCCTCGGGCGGGGGTATACCCGCCCTGCCGGAGAAAAGATTTGCGGATCTCGGAGATAAATATTACGGCCCCCGGAGAAAATAAAAATTTCTCCGGGGCATAGCCTTTGCCCTGCCATAAATGTGCCTTAACAACCGGTAATCAACTTTTTAGCCTCTACCTCCGCATTATTGCGTACCTTCATTGGTACAACCTGTTTTGCCGCACTGGCAAGTACCCTTGATACCACAACGCTACGCATATGCTGTACAGTTACTTCAAAATAGCCTTGCGCAACCTGCGCCGCAATAAAGTTTATACCCTCATTAACGTGCTGGGGCTGGCCATAGGCCTGGCCTGCTGCTTTTTAATGCTGCTTTTTGTTGAGCACGAACTGAGCTACGACAAGCACCACCAGCATGCCAATGATATTTACCGCTTTACCTATACCGGACCTATTGACAGTTACATCTCACAGGTGCCGCCCATACTAGGCGTAACCGTGGCCCCGGCCATACCAGAAATGGCAGCTGTGGCCCGCATGTACGGCCGCAGCGCTAACGTAGTATATACTGACCCTGAAAGCGGTGCCCGAAAGGCATTTAATGAAGACAGGGTGTATTTTGCTGATTCGCTGCTTACAGATATTTTAAGTTTTGAAGTGGTGCGTGGCAACCCGGCCGATGTAATGCGCAAGCCCAATGGTGTAATGCTTAGTGAAGAGATGGCCAGCAAGTATTTTGCAGAGGCCAACCCCATGGGGCAAACCATTTATGTGCAGGGCGTGCCCTTTGAGGTAGTAGCTGTGGCTAAAGATTTTCCGCCAAACACGCACATGCACTTTAACCTAATTATGCCCTACGACAATATGTATGAGCTGGAGGGAGAACAGGGTGCACAATTTGCACGGCAAAACCTTGGTCAGAACTGGGTTATCTCACACTCGCATACCTATGTAAGACTTACCCCTGGTGCATCTGTCACGGCAGTTAATGAAAAAATAGCTGAGGTAGTAGGCAAGGCCATTCCTGAAAGCATGCAGGCCAACCAAAAGTTTGAGCTGCAGGCCGTGAAAGACATCCACCTCTACTCGGCCGATATCTCTTTACAAACCGAGCCTCAGGGTGATATTACCAACGTATACATCTTTACTGTTATTGCCATTATTACTTTGGTTATAGCCTGCATTAACTTCATTAACCTCTCTACCGCACAATCGTTAAAGCGGGCCCGAGAAATTGGCATGCGTAAGGTTATGGGGGCCGGCAAACCCCAGCTGTTTGGACAGTTTTTGGGCGAGTCGCTCGTGGTAAGCGGGCTGGCCCTGTGCATAGCCCTGGTGGTGCTGAACTACCTGCTGCCGGTACTCAACAACCTGACCGACCGCCAACTGGGTATGGAGTTGCTTAACCGCCCAATGATAATTGCCGGGCTGGCTACCATCTACCTCATTACGGCCCTGGCTGCGGGGGGCTACCCTGCGCTGTATATTACCCGCTTTAAGGTAATACCCATATTAAAAGGCATGGCCAGCGATGGTATACCGCGCCGCATTAAGCCCCGTAAAATTATGGTGGTGGTGCAGTTTACTGCCTCTGTGGCCCTTATCTCTTCGGCCGTGATCATATTCCATCAGCTTAGCTTTTTACGCAACCGCTCGTTGGGCTTTGATAAAGAGCGGGTCATTACCCTGCCCCTGTTTACCCAAAACCTGAACAACCTGTTTGGCGGCATGGACAGCACCCTGCTGGCCACCACCAAGGCGTTTGAGAATGAGCTGCTAAAAAACGCCAATATAAAGGGGGCCACCCTATCGTCATACCTGCCGGGGCTGGGCACTGTGCGCCGGGGGGTAACTTACCAGGGCAAAGAAGACCCTGAAAGCCTCACTTATTACCCTGTAGTATCAGTTGACTATGACTTTGTTGACCTGTACGGGCTAAAGATCATTGCCGGGCGTAATTTTGAAGCCGGCTCTGAGGCCGACCGCACCAACGCTTTTTTGATTAATGAAGAAGCAGTAAAAACGTTTAACTTCAATACACCTGAAGAAGCCCTGGGCAAAAGCATTACCCTGGAAGGTAAAAAAGGCCAGGTAATAGGTGTGCTGCGCGATTTTAATATGCTACCCCTGAACCTGGCCATGGCCCCGCTAATTGTTGATGTGGCCCCAGTATTTTTCACGGCCTTTTCAATTAAGGTAGGCCCTGGCGATTTGCAAAGCAGCCTGCAACAGGTAGATGCCGTATGGCAGCAGTTTTTTCCTGATAAAGCGTTTGATTATGTGTTTTTAGATGACCAGCTGGTTACCATATACGATGCACAAGACAGGCTGGGGCGCATTATTAGCTATTTTGCTTTTCTGGCCATATTTATCAGCTGCCTGGGCTCATACGGGCTTATTATGTACACCGCCCGGCAGCGCACCAAAGAAATTGGGGTGCGCAAGGTGCTGGGTGCCTCAACCAGGCGCATTATTGGGCTGCTGTTTCGTGAGTTTACCATACTGTATGGCATTGGCTTTGGCATTAGCATACCGCTAAGCATTTGGTTTACCAGCACCTGGCTAGAAAACTTTAACTACCGCATATCACCACAGGTATGGCATTTTGCCTTAAGCGGTGCTGTTACGCTGGTTATTGTTTGGGGGGCCATTAGCTATGTAGCCCTGCGCTCAGCCCTGATGAACCCCTCGCGCGCCCTCAGAACAGAATAACTGGCCAACCCAAAATTATTAATTGTTCATTATTAACTATTAATTAAGACACTACTTATCAATTATGCCGTGTGTCCTATCTTTGGGCATGCAATTAACAAACGATTTATTTTTGCGTGCTGCCCGCGGTGAGGCCACCGAACGCACCCCCGTATGGTTGATGCGCCAGGCGGGCCGCATACTGCCAGAGTACCGCGCAGTGCGCAGTGCCCTGAAAGATTTTATTGAGCTGGTGCGCACCCCTGAGCGCGCAGCTGAAGTAACCATACAACCGGTAGACATTCTGGATGTTGACGCGGCCATTATTTTTTCTGATATACTGGTGGTGCCCGAGGCCATGGGCCTGCCTTATGAACTGGTAGAAAAGAAAGGACC
>CAZXTW010000003.1:26862-33805 GCA_964643525.1 uncultured Roseivirgaceae bacterium | reverse complement strand
GGCCGATGTAAATATACCTACCTTGTACACTTTAATTGCTTACTGGCTGGTGGGTCTGCCTGTGGCTTATTCTTTGGGCTTTTGGGTGTCTATGGGGCCTTTAGGTATTTGGCTGGGCCTGCTCATAGGTCTTACCCTGGCAGCGATATTGCTTACCATACGTTTTAACAACATAAGCCGCAAGGCACTGGCGCACAACAGCCATTGATATGCCCTACAGGCAGGCGTTGTTGGGCGGTATTGTCAGTTTTGGTTATCTTTTACGTTTTGTTTCACAACCAAGACGGTAGACCCCATATACTATGAACCACTCTTTTAAATACAGCGGCCGCCTGTTCATTGCCTGCCTGTTAATTTTATGTGCATTGCCCAGGGTATTGACTGCCCGGCAGGCACCCAGAATTTTGAATATGCGCGACCGCGCCGAGGTAATTGACAGCTGGCTGGAAGAGCGTTTTGATACTGTACTGCCCACCCTGATGCGCCGCGAAGGTATAGATATGTGGGTAATTATTGCCCGTGAGTACAATGAAGACCCAGTGATTAAAACCATGTTGCCGGCAACATGGCTTGCCGCGCGCCGCCGTACCATGCTGGTGATGTATGACCCCGGTCAGGGCAAGCCCCTGGAAAGGCTGGCTGTGGCCCGATACGACGTGGGCCGTTTGTTTAAAAAAGCATGGGACAAAGAGAAGGAGCCCAACCAATGGAAACGGCTGGCAGAGATTATTAGCGAGCGGCAGCCTGAAAAGATAGCAATTAATAAGTCAGACCATTTTGCACTGGCCGATGGCATTACAGCCACCGAATACCAGCTGTTGATGGATAACATGCCCAAAAAATACAAAGAACGTATTGTGGGTGGCGAAAAGCTGGCGGTAGGCTGGTTAGAAACACGCACAGCCAATGAAATGGTGGTGTATCAGCAGATATGCCGTATTGCCCATGATGTGATTGCTGAAGGCTTTAGTGATAAGGTAATACAGCCGGGCGTAACAACTACAGAAGAAGTGATGTGGTGGTACCGTGACCGCATTCGTGAGCTGGGGCTGGTGGCGTGGTTCCACCCAACGGTATCAGTGCAGCGGGCCGACCCTGAGTCGTTTGACCACCTGCGGTCATTCTCTAACCGCCCCGAGCAGCAGGTTATTATGCCCGGTGATTTACTACATGTTGATTTTGGCATTACTTATTTGCGCCTTAATACTGATACCCAGCAACATGCCTACGTGCTTCGGCCGGGTGAGTCTGCAGCGCCCGATTACCTGGTCAAGGCCTTTGCCGAGGGCAACCGCCTGCAGGATGTGTTTACAAATTGCTTTGCTGAAGGTAAAACAGGCAATGAGGTATTGGCAGAGGCATTGAAGCTGGCTAAGGCCGGTGGCTTGAAGCCTACAATTTATACACACCCTATAGGCTACCACGGCCACGCAGCCGGCCCTACTATAGGCCTGTGGGACCAGCAGAGAGGCGTGCCCTATAATGGCGATTACCCGCTTTACTACAATACAGCCTATTCTATTGAATTAAATACGGCAGTGTATTTAGAAGAGTGGAAAAAGGAAATTCGTATTATGCTGGAAGAAGAAGCATTTTTTACCGAAAACGGCGTGCGCTATATTGATGGCAGGCAAACAGAGCTGATTTTGATACCTAAACCCTCTGCAATTAATAAGTAAACCCTTAACTGAGTTTTAACACCAACCTGTAATGCATGTGTTAATGAAGCCAGAATTTGTTGCCTGTAAACACCTTAAACATTTAACTGGGGTTGTGGTTTTCAATCATGATTGTGCTAATTTGACACTTGCATTATTGTTTACTGACTGACCCCGCTGAAGCTATTATGAAAAGATTTGCTCCATATTTTATGGGTTTAGGCATTGTACTGGTATTGATACAATGGCTAACCAATGCAGTGAGTACAGACAATTTCGTTTACGAGGTACCTAAGCTTGCCGAGATATCGTTTTTTGAGAGCCGCTACCTTTACCTAGGGCTAAACCTGTTTACGTTTGTGCCTGTGTTTATTCTTTCTTTTGATAAGCGGGTAGCGTTTTACAAGCAGTGGAAGCACTTGTGGCGGGGCATGCTGCTGGTAGCTATTTGCTTTATAGTTTGGGACGTATCAAAATCTGCCATGCACGTTTGGGGGTTTAACCCACGCTACCTTTCAGGCCTGTACCTGTACAATTTGCCTATTGAAGAGGTGCTGTTTTTCTTTACAGTACCCTACGCCACCATGTTTATTTATGAATGCCTAAACGTGTATTTTGAAAAAGACCTGTTTAAGGCCGTTGAGCGCCCCCTGACCATTATTTTAATTGTTGTGTTTATTATTGGTGGGTTTGTGTACTGGTCAAAAACCTATACTGCAACCACGTTTTTAATTACAGGCTTTTACTTGTTATACCATATGTTTAAAGGCCGTAAAAAAGTACGCAGCAGGTTTTATTTTGCTTACCTGGTAGGCTGGTTGCCCTTTTTACTGGTTGATGGTGCGCTCACTGGTGCCTTGCAGCAAGAACCCGTTATTCTGTATAACCCGGAAGAGTTTCTGAACCTGCGCATTGTATCTATCCCAATTGAGGACAGCATATACTTCATACCACTGTTACTGGCCAATGTAACGCTATTTGAACGGTCACGCAGCAAAAAAGCAGTAAGAAAAAAGTCTTCAGAAAGCCTCTTTGCCCAGGCTACCTAACCACGCTATCTTACTATAAGTCAGTACTGTAAATGACAGTCCTACTGTGTAACAGGCTGTCATTATCACCTCTAATTTCCATTGTAACCTGTAGCGGGGTGCCCTCACTGATTTTTAAAAGCCCAAAGTTTTTGTGAATCATCAGTTCGCCATCGCGGTACTGGTTCTCTTCTGTGCTCATGGTGCTGCTCCAGGTATGGGTAAGGCCACTGCTGGTAAAATCATACAGTGGGTAAGGTAGGCCTTCAACCTCTTCAACTGAAAACTCAGCAATATGCCTGTCGCCACTAATAATAAGCACCCCCTTTGGCTTGGCTGCTGTAATGGTTTGATACAGGCGTTGCTTGGCTGCCGGAAAGTTAGCCCACTTTTCAAACGGGTGTTGGCTTGAAATAACCTGTATGCTGCTGCCAATAATAAAAAGATCAATTTGCTGGTCGGCCAGTTCTGTTTCAAGCCACTGCCATTGTGCCTGGCCCAGTACATCGCCTGTGGGGTTGGGTACATACGGCCTGAAGGGCTGGTCGGCTATGCGGTCTAAAGTGTCTCTAAAATAACGGGTGTCTAACAATAACACTTTAATATTATGGCCATTAAAGCGGTAGGTGTGGCTGGTATAAGCCCCTTCACGTTGCCTGGCTGGGTGGTTAGAGGCTACCTTCAAAAAGTCAAATAGAATATCTCTGCTTTGTTGCTTAAATGGGTAAGTCTTACAACCGTCGTTTATGCCATAGTCATGGTCGTCATAAATCCCAATTACAGGTACGTTGGCCACAAAGTCAATATACTCAGGTTTATTGGCCATGCGTTGGTATTTAGCCTTGAGCGTATCCATATTTTCGGTATCTCCATATACAATATCACCAAGCCACACCCACAAATCAGGGTTATGGGTGGCAATAGTATTCCATATGGGCTGTTCGTTATTTTCATGGGCGCAGCTGCCAAAAGCAATTACTTTGGGTGGGGCAGGGGTGTGAGAGGTACAGCCAGCCAGGGCCAACACCGCAACCAAGATAAGTAGTATATTTTTAGTCATATTTGAGCTTATTCTTAAAAGCACCTAAGATACACGATTGGTCTGCTATGCTACCTTATGCTACTAATTAAGAAATTATGAATATTACTGGGTTACATTTTGCGGGGTACAACATGAAGGTATGTAAGTAAATCAGTTTATTTGAATTGTGATAGGTTTACAACAACATTATTACATCAATAACATTGATTTGAGTTATAAATCCTTAATACTACTTTGTTTCGCCTCACAACAGGTGTCAGAAGCGGTAGTTTTTACATGTGTTACAAATGTATACTTGTTATTTGTGTTGTTGCCATTGCATGTGTTTGATTAATGCTGTGGAATGGCCGGATACAACTGAAGGAAAAGATGATAAGTTTAAAGCCTTTGACCTTTAATTTGTTCCTTGTGTTAACCCAGGGCAACGCATGCACTAAAAAGATTTTCCATACTTACCATATAATCTTTAAATTGGTATAGAATCACTCAAATAGTTAACATCCCTGATACTGCCATTATACTGTATACTTAAAGTACCTGCCAGGCTGCTTTTTACTTCTTTGTAAAAAAGTTACTCATAGGCAGGTTAGATCAAGCTGTAAACTTATTTATCCGAACAGTATAGTCATGCAGGCAGCCGCTGCTGCTATTGGTAGCTATTGCCCTTAGGCTGCACTTGCTTTCACCTAGAACACCCAAAATGCGTCATCACCTCTCTGTGGCACACACCAGCTACAGGGCTGGGAAGGTATTAAAGATACTTGCCCCAACTCGGCCTGTCAAGGATAGGAACCCGAGCGGGCAAGTGATGAATAATCGTTACTCAGTTTAAAAATACTACGGGGTTTCCCTGTAGTATTTTTTTATGCACAATGTTGGCTTCTTTACACTGGCCATAAATCAGTTATTATATCCTGGAAATCAATAGCTAAGAATAAGTTATTCCTTACAGTACATTTAACAAGTTTGGGTGTTACAAGTGAAGTAACCTGGCAAAATTTGTTTACCCTGAAGCTCAAAAAAGCGAAAACCTTTGATGTGTAATTAGATAAGACAAATAACAAGTGAATCAACCAACTATCTTAAAAGATTGATTATGAAAGTGTTGGCTTGTAAACAATAGCTCTCGCTGTGTTTACGTCAAAGGGTGGGGGGCATGTTTCATTCTTTTGTTAAAAAGCCTGTTTTATTTCTTCAACACGGCGGTAAGTGCGCAGTTGGTGCTTTGTGCCTACGAAGCTATTAAAAATACACCAGCAATGGTCCAGATGTATTACATTTGGCTTCAATATGAAAGTAGACGTAAATACCCTTCAAGAAGAGTGGGCAGCCAACACTAAAAAATTGCTTGACTATTTGGCTGCAGTGCCCGATGCCTTTTTGTTTGAGTCACCAGCCGAAAATGAATGGTCGGTAAGCGAGTGCTTTGAGCACCTGGTAAGTGTTGAACGAGGCCTTTCTACCATTTTTAATGGATCAACAGAAGCGCCTGACCGCGACCCCCTTGACAAGCAAGTAGCCATCAAAGAGCGTTTTTTGGCCTTTGAGAGTAAACTCAAGGCTTTTGGGCCTATTATTCCTAAGGGGCGCTACAAAACCAGGACAGATATAGTTCAGGCTTTTAACGGGCCAAGACAAGTTGTTATGGCGCTGGGCGAGCAAGCTGGCTGGGAACGGGTTTGCACCGGTTTTGACCACCCCTTGTTTGGCAGCCTGACTAAGGCCGAGTGGTTGTATTTCTGTATTTATCATGCCGAGCGCCACTTGAACCAAATGAAAAACGCTGTGGCATTGCTTAGCCAACAGCAACAGCGGTAAGGAACCTACACCATTGCTTTTAGGTTGTAAAACCAGGCTTTTTTACTGTGGTGCAAACTGCGGCCACTTCAACCTGCATGTTTTACCACAAGAAGTGGCTATGAAATTGAATAAGGGCAATCATGAATGATAACAGAAAGGTAAAGCCAAACATAATACTTATACATGTTGGGCTTTTTTTGCTTACCTACTTAACCACTACCCTGGCCGGGTTAGAGTGGATTCACAGCAAAATGTTGGTATTGGGCCATATGGGTGAAGTGTTTAGCAGCATTACCCCACAGCAATGGACACAGGCATTTACCTTTTCAACTTTGTTTATTGTAATTCTTACCTTTCATGAGTTTGGCCATTATTTTACCGCCCGCTGGCATAAAGTCAAAGCAACCCTGCCCTTTTATATTCCGCTTTGGCTAGGCATGTTTGGTATGCCCTCCATCGGTACCATGGGGGCTTTTATCAGAATTAAAGAAAAAATGAAAAGCACCATTCAGGTGTTTGATGTGGGCATAGCAGGCCCTTTGGCGGGTTTTGTAGTAGCACTGGCGGTGTTGTTTTACGGCTATACGCACCTGCCCCCTGCCGAGTATATTTTTGAAATCCATCCAGATTATGAGCAGTTTGGGTTAAACTATGCTGACAGCGTGTACCGGCCTGATTATATTTCGCCAGAGGTGGCTAAGTTTTATGCGGCTGATTCTACCAGAGACATTAGCGAGTATGAGCCGCTGTTGTTTAGCCTTGGCCCCAACCTGATTATGACGTTTTTTGCCAAAGTGGTAGCGCCAGACCCTGCACTGGTGCCTAACCAGTACGAACTAATTCATTACCCCTGGATTTTTGCCGGCTACCTGGCCCTGTTTTTTACAGCATTAAACCTGCTGCCTATAGGGCAGTTAGACGGGGGCCATATATTGTATGGACTGCTGGGTTTTAAAAGGCACAAGGGGGCTTCTTTGGTGCTTTTTATGGCGTTGTTGTTTTTTGGGGGGCTGGGTACCTTTAACCCGTATGAAGGTTCTATCCATTTTTTTTGGCAGGCACCACTTTATGTAGCCTTTTTGTCGTTTCTATTTGTTTCGGTTACACCAAAGCTGCATCAGCGCTTTTACTATGGCCTGGTTATATTCCTGGCGCAATTGCTGGTGGCGGCTTGGTTTCCTACAGTAAAAGGTTATTCTGGCTGGCTGGTATTTGGCTTTGTGATAGGCCGCTTTATAGGGGTGTACCATCCGCCCTCGCCCATAGAGCAACCCCTTGATTTGAAAAGGCGTGTATTGGGGTGGCTGGCGTTGTTTATTTTTATAATCTCATTTAGCCCGGTACCCTTCGTGTTTGATTAATGCCGGTGCCTGCCCGGCAATGGCTGGGTGTTGTGCGCATTATGATTAATTTAC
>CAZXTW010000003.1:24340-26852 GCA_964643525.1 uncultured Roseivirgaceae bacterium | reverse complement strand
CATTGGGATCGAGTAATGTGGAGATGGGCAGCTCGAGCTCCATTTTCGTTTCAAGCGCCTTATCAATAGCAGTTTCTTCCACCAAAATTGAACAACATGACTATTCAGAAAATACGCTGCACATTTTGCGTGGCCTTATGTATGGTATTGATGGCACAGGTGGCCACGGCCCAACAGACATACCTGCATTGTGGCAAACTGGTTGACGTTAAGAACGAACGCATGCTCAACAAGATGACTGTTATTGTTGAAGGCGATCAAATTGTTGCAGTTGAAAAAGGCTACAAGCAACCGGGTGGCAATGATGTGCTGGTTAACCTGACCGAAAAAACAGTGATGCCAGGCCTGATGGATATGCACGTGCACCTTGAAGGGCAAAGTAGCCCCAACACCTATATATTAAGGTATACTTCAAACCCTGCCGATGTGGCCTTTCGGGCCTCTGCCTATGCTAAAACCACTTTAATGGCTGGCTTTACTACTGTGCGCGATCTGGGTGGCTCTGGGGTAAATATTGCGTTGCGCAAAGCCATTAACCAGGGTTTTGTGGTAGGGCCACATATATACACGGCGGGTAAAATCATAGCAACCACAGGTGGCCACGGCGACCCCAGCAATGGCATGCGGAAAGACCTGATGGGCGACCCAGGCCCTGCAGAAGGTGTGGTGAATGGCCCTGCAGATTGCCGCAAGGCAGTGCGCCAGCGTTACAAGAATGGAGCTGATGTGATTAAGATTACAGCCACCGGTGGTGTATTGAGTGTGGCTAAAGACGGCTCAGGGCCGCAGTTTACTATGGAAGAGCTACAGGCCATTATTGAAACTGCTAATGACTATGATATGATTGTGGCAGCACATGCCCACGGTGTGGAAGGGATGAAACGCGCGGTTGAAGCCGGAGTGACCTCAATTGAGCATGGTACTTTAATGACAGAAGAGGTAATGGATTTGATGGTGGCCAAAGGCACCTGGTATGTGCCTACCATAACTGCGGGTAAGTCTGTAGAAATAAATGCCAAAAAACCTGGGTACTACCCGGCCCTTGTGGTGCCCAAAGCGCTGGCTATTGGCCCCAAAATTCAAGATACATTTGGCAAAGCTTATAAAAAAGGTGTGAAGATAGCCTACGGTACTGATGCCGGGGTATTTAACCATGGCGAAAACGGCCGAGAGTTTGCTTATATGGTAGAGGCGGGCATGCCAGCCATGAAAGCCATTGTAAGCGCTACCCTGAGCCCGGCACAAATGCTGCGCATTGACAATAAGGTAGGGGCAATTGAAGCTGGCTTGCTGGCCGATATTGTTGCTGTTGATGAAGACCCCACCAAAAATATTAAAACTATGGAACAGGTAAGCTTTGTCATGAAAGCAGGGGTAGTATACAAGCAATAGGCAATTGAGTAGGGCCAAGGGTACATTGCATTCTGGTGTTTTATGGCCAACCATTTGAGCACATTGGGTTATTGCCTATTTTTGCGCACTGAATCATGAAGAACTACAGGAATTTTTGCATCATAGCCCACATCGACCATGGTAAAAGTACCCTGGCCGATCGCTTATTACAGTCTACCGATACCGTTACCGAACGGGAAATGCAGGACCAGCTGCTGGATGATATGGATCTGGAGCGAGAAAGAGGCATTACAATTAAAAGCCATGCCATACAAATGGATTATGTGCATGAGGGTGAAACCTATACGCTAAACCTGATTGACACCCCTGGTCACGTTGACTTTTCGTATGAGGTGTCACGTTCAATAGCTGCCTGTGAAGGCGCCCTGTTGGTGGTAGATGCCTCTCAAGGTATTGAGGCCCAGACTATTTCAAACCTTTACCTGGCCCTTGAACATGACCTTGAGATCATTCCTGTCATGAATAAGATTGATCTGCCCGGGGCCATGCCTGAAGAGGTAGGCGACCAGATTGTTGACTTGCTGGGTTGTGACCACGATGATATTATCAAAGCCAGTGCCAAGGAAGGTATTGGCATTGACGCTATACTGGAGGCTATTGTAAAGCGCATCCCCTCACCCGAAGGTGACCCAGAGGCCCCACTGCAAGCCATGATTTTTGACTCGGTATTTAATTCTTACCGAGGCATTGAAGTGTACTTTAGGGTATACAATGGCACCATCCGTAAGGGCGATCAAATTAAGTTTGTAGCCACTGGCAAAACATATGATGCTGACGAGATAGGTATTTTAAGGCTCACGCAAGAGGCCAAGCAAGAGATGACTGCGGGCAATGTTGGCTACCTTATTTCTGGTATTAAAGTGGCCAGGGAGGTAAAAGTGGGTGATACCATTACACATACCCACAAGCCATGTGATGCTGTAAAGGGCTTTGAAAACGTGAAACCCATGGTATTTGCCGGTATTTATCCGGTTGATACCAGTGAGTTTGAAGAGCTGCGCGCTTCAATGGAAAAGCTACAGTTAAACGATGCCTCATTGGTTTGGGAGCCTGAAACATCGGCGGCCCTTGGCTTTGGGTTCAGGTGTGGCTTTTTGGG
>CAZXTW010000003.1:16157-24307 GCA_964643525.1 uncultured Roseivirgaceae bacterium | reverse complement strand
AAATTGTGCAGGAGCGCCTGGAGCGTGAGTTTGGTATGACTGTTATCACTACAGTACCCTCAGTGCAGTTTCATGCCATACAAACTGACGGTGTTATTATTGAGGTTAACGCCCCCTCTGAGCTGCCCGAGGGCAGTAAAATTGCACATGTGGAAGAACCTTACATTCGTGCGCAGATAATCTCTAAAGCTGATTATATAGGCAATATCATTAGCTTATGTATGGATAAGCGGGGGGTAATTAAAAATCAGGTATACCTCACTTCAGATAGGGTAGAACTGACTTTTGAGTTGCCTCTGGCCGAAATTGTATTTGACTTTTTTGATAAGTTAAAAACTATATCACGTGGCTATGCCTCTTTAGACTATGAACTGATAGGCTACAGGCAGTCTACCATGGTTAAGCTGGATATAATGCTTAACGGCGAGCGTGTAGATGCCCTTTCGGCCATTGTACACCGCGATAAAGCCTATGAATGGGGCAAAAAGCTATGTGAGAAGCTAAAAGAGTTACTGCCGAGGCAAATGTTTGAAATAGCCGTACAGGCAGCCATTGGTACAAAGGTAATTGCACGTGAAACTGTAAAGGCCATGCGTAAAAATGTACTGGCTAAATGTTACGGCGGTGATATTAGCCGTAAGCGCAAACTGCTTGAAAAGCAGAAAAAAGGTAAAAAGCGCATGAGGCAGGTGGGTAATGTTGAAATACCCCAGGAGGCATTTATGGCAGTACTTAAGTTAGATTAACGTGGGCGCAATTGTTGAAGAGCAGGTGAAGGCACCAGAAAAGGGCCGAGCTGCAATTAAGGATACTGCCCTGCCACTGATGGAATCGTTCTACACCTTACAGGGCGAGGGCGGACATACTGGCAAGGCTGCCTGGTTTATCAGGTTAGGTGGCTGTGATGTAGGCTGCCACTGGTGCGATGTGAAAGAGTCATGGAATGCTGACCAGTTTGCCCAGATGCCAGTGCAGACTATTGTTGCTGAAGCAAAGGCCAGCCCATGCCGCACAGCAGTAGTGACCGGAGGCGAACCCCTGATGCATAATTTAGACCTGCTTTGTGCTGAGCTGCATGCCCACGGCTTTAAAAACCACATCGAAACATCGGGCACCAGCCCTTTAACAGGCCAATGGGACTGGTTGTGCCTTTCACCCAAAAAGTTTAAAGCCCCTCGCAAAGAGTATTTTGCGGCAGCCCATGAACTAAAGGTGGTAATTTACCACGAAAGTGACCTTGACTGGGCAGCATCTTTTTTACCTGAACTGAACGCGCATTGCCAATTGTATTTACAGCCAGAGTGGGGTAGAAGAGAGCGGGTTATGCCTGCTATTGTAAAATACATTAAGGATAACCCGCAGTGGCAAATGTCACTTCAAACCCATAAGTATATGGATATACCTTAGCGCCGCTATACCTCTATGGTAATTACCCACTGGCCAGGTTCGTATATTTCATAAACCAGCAAAACGCTGTAAAACGAGGTACGAAACTGCGTAGGGGCACTAAGGCTGATATTACCAGTGAAAGGATAGGCAACGCCTGAGTGGCCCCGGTAGTCGGCCCGGTTAAAAGGTACACCAGAGGTGCCGTTAAACACCAGGTCAGCAAAATCACCAAAAGGCATGGTGTTGCGTGTAATCCTGATTTCTACTTCGTTTATTTCATCACTGATTTTTTGAAAGCGGTATTTACGCACATTCAGGTTGCGGGTTACCTTATATTGTCTTTCTGTTTGGCCAGTGCCAATATATTCATCTTCTCTCCAGACACCAATTACCACACTATCGGCCAGGCCATCGCGTTTTAGCACCAGTGTGCCTTTACCGTCTTTCATGCCTTTTTTCCATATGCCTTCAAACGTGTCACCATTCTCCCAATAAAAATTGCCTTTGCCATGGGGCATTCCTTTTTTAAAACGGCCTTCGTAATAATCTTCACCAATGGTGCGGCCAAAGCCTTCGGCCAGCCCCCGTTTACAATCACCTTCATATTGAGTAATCACTCCGCCTAAATAGGCTTGGCAGCCACCTTGCACAGGGGGTGTTTCATGATTAGTTAATGTTGTCCAACCCATACAACACAGTACACCTATTAATAAAAACACTAAACTTACTTTGTTCATCTTTAGTATAATGTTGAATTCACCCTAATAAAAAAATGATTCTACTAATAATACTTGTCAATTACAAAAGATTTGGGGCCTTATGAAATAAACTAACAGGCCCTACGTTGCTGAACTATTACTGATCATGCTCATTTTGAGCAGTTTGGTTAATGTTTACCTTTATTAAAGTAGTGTATAATATATTGTGTGTTTAATTGGTTGCACAATGGCTGTATTTAGGCATATCTTTATACAAGCTGCATATTTATTTATTGCTAAGGTATGATGTATAAGAGGTATTGGTTGTGTTGTGTTTTTTTGCTGTTTACCTGTTTTGTGCTTGGGCAAGGCTCTGGCAGCCTTTCAACCAAATCTAAAAAAGCGGCAAGGTATTTTAACGAGGCCGAAGAGCTGTTGCGGCTACGTAAAATGGGGCAGGCACTTGATTTGCTGCTTCTGGCGGTAGAAAAAGATCCTTCATTTGCTGAGCCCAACTATTATTTAGGGGCCATTTACAGGCGTATTGGCGAAAATGACAAAGCCCTGGTCTATTACCGCAGGCTGCATGACAGTGGTGTTGAGTTTAACCCGGCTGGTACCAACTTTAGCCTTGGCCAGTTGTACCACCTGGCTGGTACCTATGACAGTGCCCAGTACTTTTATAACCGATACCTTGAATCAGGCCCCAAAGATATAAGCCGACAGGATGAGGTGAAGCTGGCTATGACTAAAATAGCCTATGCCTTAGAAGGCATAAAACAACCTTTGAGCTTTGAGCCGTATGCGTTGCCCGATGCAGTGAACACACTGCCCCAACAATATTTTCCTGTACTTACCGTAGATGGGCGCCAGCTCATTTTTACTGGCCGAAAAGGCTTTGCGGCCAATTATGACGAAGACCTTTATATATGTACCCTCGATGCCAACGGAAACTGGTCGGCACCTAAAAGTATATCAGATGATATCAACAGCAGGGCCAATGAAGGCACCTGCACCATATCGGCCGACGGACGCACACTGATTTTCACCTCTTGTGCCGGCAGAGATGGGTATGGCTCGTGCGACCTCTATATTGCCACCAAACGGGGTGAAGTATGGGGCAGGCCGCAGAACATGGGCCTGGCCATCAATACTCCTTACTGGGAAAGCCAACCTTCACTTTCGGCCGACGGGCGCACCTTATACTTTGTGTCAGACAGGCCAGGGGGAGTAGGCCGAAGAGACATTTGGGTGTCACGCAAAAATGACAAAGGCATTTGGGGCAAACCCGCCAACCTGGGTACCGCGGTCAATACAGGGTCTGACGAGGTCTCTCCCTTTATTCATGTAAATGGCCAAAGCCTGTACTTTTCAAGCAACGGTTTTGCTGGGTTTGGTGGTTACGATCTCTTTTTAAGCCAGCAACTTGACTCTGGCTGGTCAGAGCCTAAAAACCTGGGCTACCCTTTAAATACTAATAATGATGAAGTAAGCCTGTTTATCACTGCCGATGGCAGCAAAGGGTACTATGCCTTTGAAAAACGCCAGGGCCCTGAGCGTTTGCGCGTTTCAAACATATATGCTTTTGATGTGCCTGCTGAAATTCAGGTTACTAACAAAAGCACCTATGTGGTGGGCAAGGTTTATGATGCTGAAACCAAAAAGGTGTTAGAGGCAGGCCTTGTTTTGTATGACCTGGCTAGCCAGCAGCTCATTTCATCAGTAAATTCAGATGCCATAAACGGTAAGTACTTTATGGTATTAACCCAGGGGGGCGATTACGCACTTTATGTGAACAGCCCCGGCTATTTATTTCAGAGCCTGCACTTTGACACGCACGAGGCCTCACTTGCTGAACCAGTAACCATTGACTTTTATTTACAACCCGTTAAAGCAGGCGCAACGGTGGTATTGAATAACCTGTTTTTTGATGTGAATAAGTATACCCTCAAGAAAAAGTCTCAGCTGGAATTAGATAAGGTGATTGCTTTTATGATGTCAGACCCTGATCGTAAAATAGAAATTCAGGGCCATACTGACGATACAGGAAGCGATGACTACAATATGAGCCTTTCATTAAACCGTGCCAAAGCGGTGTATGAGTATTTGGTTGCTGGCGGGGTAGACCTACGTAGGTTAAGGTACAAAGGTTTTGGTAAGCTGCAGCCTGTAGCCCCCAATACTACAGCTGAGGGGCGCCAGAAGAACAGAAGAATTGAACTAAAGGTGTATTGAGTTGTACTATACGGTTGGCTGTGTGCCTCCGTTTGCCCGGTTGTTCAGCTTTGTGTAACCTTTGTTAAACAGCATTTCTTCGAAAAGTTCAAATTCTAATATTCACTTTAAAGTATTGAATAACAGGCTGTTATTGTGCTATACTGCCATTTATAATTAGTACAGCCCTTTTATAAGAACAAGCATTATTCTATCTTTCCGCCGCAATGGCTAAAAATCACAATGCTGTTTTTTATTTAACAATAAATTATTTTATTATTGAGATCGAAACAATCAATATCTATACACATTTTTAACTTAAACAAATCAATATGAAGAGGATTCTACTAATTAGTTTCTTGCTGCTCTCCTCATTGGTTACCCAGGCGTGGGCTCAAGAGCGAACAGTATCCGGAAAGATCACCTCTGCAGAAGATGGTTCTGGTTTGCCCGGAGTAAACGTGGTGTTGAAAGGAACCACTACAGGTACGGTTTCTGACATTGACGGTAATTACAAATTGAGTATCCCTGACGCTGGTGGTGTTCTGGTATACTCATTCATTGGTTTACAGACTCAAGAGGTAACCGTAGGTGCCCAGTCTGTAATAGACGTATCTATGTCAGCCGATGTAACTCAATTAACTGAAGTTGTAGTAACAGCTGTAGGTATTGAGCGTGAAAGAAAATCACTGGGTTACTCAGTAACCAGCCTTAGTGCTGATGACATTGCCCAGCGTTCTGAGCCAGACCCAGTTCGTGCATTGCAAGGCCAGGTTGCTGGTGTAAACATGCAGTTGAACGGTGGTGCTGCTGGTGGTGCTACCAACATTAACATTCGTGGTAACTCACTGACTGCCGGTGGTTCTGGTGCCAACCAACCACTTTTCGTTGTTGATGGTGTGCCTTTTGACAACTCTACTTATGCAACGCAAGGTTTTGCCAACGGTGCTTCTACTTACACCAACCGTGCATTTGATATTGATCCCAATAACATTGAAAGCATTAACGTACTGAAAGGTGCTGCTGCTTCTGCCCTTTACGGTTCTCGTGCTGCTGGTGGTGTAATTGTAATTACAACCAAGTCTGGTAAGAGCGGTGTGCGCTCAAACAAAGGTTTAGAAATGACTTTCAACGCTTCTTATGCTATTGAAGAAGTTGCTAACCTGATTGAAATTCAGGAAACCTACACTCAGGGTGCTGAATTTTCTTACAACGGTGGTTTCGTAGGTACCTGGGGTGCTCGTTACTCTGACTTAGGCCCTGTTGCCCACCCACTTGATCAAGATCGTTTGGCTGCTGCTTTCCCTGAATTCCAGGGGCAAACTGTTAACCTTGCTCCCAGAAACAATGCTGAAGAATTCTACCGCACTGGTGAGGTAATCGAAACTGGTTTACAGGTTCGTTCTACAACTGACAAAACCACTTTAACTGCTGGTTTTAACCGTTCAGACAACACTGGTATTGTACCTTTCAACTCTATTACTCGTAACAGCATCACCATGGGTGGTAATGCCGAGTTAGACAATGGCTTCTACATTGCTGGTAATATCAACTATGTAAACGTTGAAAACCGCGGTCCTCAGTTAGGTACGCCACTTTCTGGTAACTCTACTTCAATTACTGAAAGGTTATTATTTACGCCTCCAAACTATGACTTGGCTGGCTATCCTTTCATCAACCCTATTGATGGTAGCAGTGTTTATTACAGAACTGACCAGGATAACCCAATGTGGGTAGCTCAAGAAAACCCTTTCTTCTCTAAAGTTGACCGTTACTATGGTAACATTACCCTGCGTTACGACATCTTAGAGTGGTTAAGTGTAACTTACCGTGCTGGTTTCAACGCTTACACTGACCGTCGTCAAGATGTAATTGCCGCCAGCTCAGTAGCTAACCCTCAGGGTCGTATCTTAGAAGATAACATCTACAACGAAGAGTTGAACGGTGACCTGATTATCACTGCCAACCGTGACCTGAACGAAGACTTCAGCCTGCAGGTATTGTTAGGCCACAACATCAACCAGCGTACTGGTGAAAGACAAGCCTTCCGTGGTGACGGTATTATTGTTAGAGGTATCTATGACCTTGACAACACAACTACTCAGATCAACGCTGGTGGTACCAACTTCCAGAGAAGAATCATCGGTGCTTTTGCTGAAGCTACTTTAGGTTATAAAGACTGGGCCTTCTTGATTGTTGGTGGCCGTAATGACTGGTCTTCTACACTGCCCAAAGAAAACCGCAGCTTCTTCTACCCTTCAGCTAGTTTATCATTTGTATTCACTGAAGCGCTGAATCTGCAAAGCAACGCTATCTCTAGCGGTAAACTGCGTGTTAGTATTGCCCGTGTAGGTGCTGATGCTGGCCCTTACAACACTTTGAACACCTTTAATATTAACGGTGGTCCTAACAGTAACGCACTGGGTTCTCCATTCATCAACCCTTTCAGTGGTAACCCTGTAAACACAGTAACTGAAAGTACTGCGCTGGCTAACTCTGCTCTTGAGCCTGAATTTACTACTGAGTTTGAAGTTGGTGGTGAGTTTAGCTTCCTGAACAACCGCATTGCACTTGACGTAGCTTACTATGACAGAAGTTCTACTTCACTGATTACTGCTGCTTCAGTTGCCCCTTCTTCAGGTTTCCTTTCTCGTATCGTAAACATTGGTGAAATTACCAACAGAGGTATTGAGGCCAAGTTAGACCTTGTTCCTGTACAGTTAGACAATGGCTTTACCTGGAACCTGACTACCTTATTTACAAGAAACAGAAACGAGATTGTTTCACTGACTGACGGTCTTGAGCAAATTATTCCTCCTGGTGGTGGTTTCACTAACCTGGCTATTGTACACCGTCCTGGTTTACCTTTCGGTCAGATCCTGGGTTCAGACATCCTTCGTGATGAAGAAACTGGCCTGCCTTTGATCAACCCTGAGTCTGGTTTGATGATTGACGATCCTACCCTCCGTATCATCGGTGATCCTAACCCTAACTTCCAGATGACTTTCACTAACAGGTTTAGCTGGAAAGGCCTTTCTTTAAGCTTCCAGATTGACTACACTGATGGTGGTGACCTGTTCAGCTTCTCTACTGCTCAGTCAATTGGTCGTGGTGTGGCTGCATTTACTGAAGACAGAGAGTGGAGCCGTGTAATCACTGGTTTCCTGGGTGATCCTGAAACTGGCCAGCCTTTATTAGACGAGAGCGGCAACAAAATTCCTAACAATATTGCTGTAACAGCTAACGAATTCTTCTTTATTGATGGTGTTGGTTCTGCCGGTGCTGATGTTCATAACGTGTACGATGCTACAGTTATTCGCTTACGTTCAATCACTTTAGCGTATAGCTTCCCTAACAGCATCCTGTCTAAAACTCCCTTTGGTTCTGCGTCTATCTCTTTCTCAGGTCGTAACCTGTGGTACAACGCGCCTAACTTCCCAGAGGGTATGAACATTGACCCTGAAATTAGCTCACTGTTGGGTGGTACTACTGGTCTTGACTTCAGTACTGTACCTACCACTAAGCGTTATGGTGTTAACTTAAGAGTAACATTCTAGTCAGAACTTAACCATCTTATTAACATTATTGTATTAGAAATATGAAACTCAACAATATATTCAGCAAAGGACTGCTTTTGTTGTTAGGTATTCTTGTATTCACATCTTGCGAGGACTTCCTAGACATCAACGTAGACCCTAACAACCCTGCTACTGGTGAGTTGAACCAGTTGCTGCCTTCTTCGCAGCTTTCTATGGGCGCCCACCTGGGTGGTCGTTCTACTGCTGGTGGTAACATCAACGAGCATAGCATGGTATTTGTACAACATATGTACACCTTGGGTACCAGCCG
>CAZXTW010000003.1:0-16057 GCA_964643525.1 uncultured Roseivirgaceae bacterium | reverse complement strand
GGCCAAGGCATATATGATGCGTTGTTTACTTTAATTGATGAGGGTATTGCTAACCTTGAGCGTCCTGATATTTCAGTTACGCCTACCAATGACTTATTTTACAACGGTAACCTTGAAAACTGGGTAAGAATGGGTAACAGCTTAAAAATGAAGCTGTTCAACCAGATTCGTTTGGTAGACCCTACCAGGGCCACCAATGGCATTAACGCCATTATTGCTGCTGGTAACTATATTCAGACTTCTGCTCAAGACTTCCAGTTCCAGTACAGCAGTGGCATCACGCCTGTTGGTCAGCACCCTCTGTATGTTGATAACTACTGGGCTGGCGTTACGCACTACCAGTCTAACTACCTGATCAACAAAATGCAGACGCAGAATGACCCAAGGATACGTTACTACATGTACCGTCAAAGCCTGGATGATCCTACCGGTACTGACGTGCCTTGCGATGCGATTGACTGCTTCTATGGCTACCAGGGTAATGGTTACATAGGCCGTGACCATGGCGATCCTTCTGGTATTCCTAACGACAACGAGATTCGTACTGTATTTGGTGTTTACCCTGCTGCCGGTTTGTATGATGATGGTACAACCAACGCAACTGTTTCACAGCTGTCTAGCAGTGGTGCTGGCATCCACCCCATGTTAACCAGCTGGCAAATGAAGTTCATCGAAGCTGAAGCTGCTTTAACACTGGGTACTACTGGTGACCCTCGTCAGTTAATGTTAGATGGTATCAACGAGCAAATGGATGTTGTTTTTGCCTTTGGTTCAGCGGTAGATGCTAATGCTCCTGCCGCAGCTTCTGTTGATCGTGACTTCTACATTAATGGTCGTACTGCTGACTATGATGCCGCCACTACTGACGAAGAGAGGCTACAGCAAATCATGACTGAGAAGCACGTAGCTCAGTTTGGCATGGGTTATGAGTCATTCAACGATTACAGAAGAACCGGCTTTCCTCGATTCGTCAATCAGATTCTTCAAGACGGTTCTACTACCGATTATCCTGAAAACACCATGTCTATTTCTCCTCAGGGTGCTTATCCTAGAAGGTTATTGTACCCTGACAGAGAGCTTCAGACAAACACCAACGCGCCTGCTCAGCAAGCCCGTACTACCCCTGTTTTCTGGGATAACAACTAATTGAACCACAAAATCAATTTAGAATCAGATCATGAAAAAACATATATTATTTCTAGTAGCCCTTGTTGTTGTAGGTTTCGGCATGAGCCGATGCGCTGAAGACAACGTGCTGGCCATTGATGAGCCTGTTTCTGCAGGTTTGGTAAAAGCTACTGTGCTTGAAAGTAACTCTTTCTTCAACTTCCTTGATCTGCAGACTGCTGCGCTGATCATGGATTTGACCACCACTGTGGCAGATAATTCTCCTTCACAGGTTGCTTCTGCTGAGTTCTACGGTATTTATACTGATGTTTCGGAAGACTCTGTATTTGAGAGAACATTGATTACTACCGTGACCAGCTTTCCTTCAAGGTTAACTATTTCTTCTCAGGAGTTTGCTGGCACTTGGGGCCTGGCACCTGCTGACCTTGATGGTGGTGACCTTGTAAGGCTTGAAATTGAAGTGGTAATGGATGATGGCAGAAGGTTCAGAGGTCGTCGTTTGGGCGAGCAGCTTGATCCTACTGACCCTTGGACTATTACTGATGGTGTTTGTCAGGAAGAAAACTCAAGAGGTACTTGCTTTATCAACTCTTTCGTTGGTTGTCCTACTGAGATTGCTGCTGGTTCATATGCCGGTACTGCGCTGCCTTGTATCAATGATCCATTTGGCCAGGCTGGCAACCGTGTTGCTGATGCTGATATCGACTTTTCACAGACTGGTGCTGTAAACTGGAGAATTGACAACGTAGACCTTGGTTACTATGTTGGTTTCGGTTTCACTCCTCAGATTATTGAAGTACTTGATGTATGTAACTCATTAGCTACTGGTAGCCGCGCAGAAACTACTTTCTCAATTACTATTGAGTCTGGTAGTAGCTATGATCCTGCTGCAAACACTGCTGTAGTACGTTGGTTAGATGCACCTAACTCTGGCATTGAGTGTCAAACTGAGTTTATTGCTAACTAAGCAGGCATATAATATTTATAGAAAAGGGCGGTTATCCGCCCTTTTTTTTTGGGTAAGCTGTAATACAGTATTATTGGGCTATTTGTAGTATTTTTAATGTTTCAGTGTATTGTACCAAATGAGCTAATGAACAGATATTACCTACTATTGATCAGCCTGCTTTTTTTACCATTATTGAGTCAGGCACAGTTTACTGAAGTAAGCCTTTCTAAAAATATCAACCACCTGAATATAGCTGGCAACTTAATGGGGGGCGGGGTAGCCTTTTTTGATTATGACCACGATGGTTTTGAAGATTTATACTTTACTGGTGGCGCACAGAGCGATCGTTTGTTTAGGAATGTAAACGGACGTGTATTTGAAGATGTAACCGAACAGGCCGGCCTGGCCGTTACTGCCAATTACATTACCATGGCCGTAACCACGGGTGATGTAAACCATGACGGCTACCGCGACATATTTGTAGGTACTAATACAGAGCAGCCCAACCTATTGTTTATGAGCAATGGCGATGGCACTTATACTGAGATGGCTGCACAGGCAGGATTGGTAGAAGAGGCGTGGACCATGGGTGGTACCTTTGGCGATTTTGATTTAGATGGCGACCTTGATCTGTATGTTGTAAATTATTTAGATAGCTCAATATTTATATATAACAACAGCAATGATATTGTTGGCTTTAACCACAATTGCCAGTCTAACTTCTTTTATGTAAACAATGGCGATAACACGTTTACAGAATCTTCGGCCGTTTTAGGGCTTGGTGATGCCGGCTGTGCTTTGGCTACTGCTTTTACTGATTATGACCAGGATGGTGATTTGGATATTTACCTGGCCAACGATTTTGGTGCCTGGGTGCAGCCTAACAGATTATTCAGAAATGAATACCCCAATGTGGGCTTTACCGAGGTGAGTGTAGCCACAGGCGTAGATGCCCAGATTTATGGGATGGGTATTGCTACCGGCGATGTGAATGAAGATGGCAACTTTGACTATTACGTAACCAATATTGGTAAAAATGTAATGTACCTGAATAACGGCAATAACAGCTTTACTGATATTACAGACCAGGCTGGTGTAGGCAGTGAGTTTACAGGTACGGGTAATGCAACTGGCTGGGGGGCTTTTTTCTTTGATTACGACAATGACACCCACCAGGATTTGTATGTTGGGAATGGTTTTATTGGGGCAGCTGAGTTTCTGGAAACACGCCTGCAAGACCCTAACCACCTGTTTAAAGGGAATGGGCAAGGATTGTTTACCGATGTAACTGAGCAGGCCGGGGTAGGTAACGATTGGGTAGGCAGGGGTACCGCCACTGGCGATTTTAATAATGATGGTAAGCCAGATATGGCAGTGGCTGTTACCTATTTGAATATAGGCATTGGTGATTTTCATGCCTTGCTTTATGAAAATACTGATTCAACAGCAGGTAACTGGTTAAAGGTAAAACTAGAAGGTACCCTAACCAATTATGATGCTTATGGGGCACGCCTGCATGGGTATAAAAATGGCCGTGTGTTTATAAGAGAGGTAGGAGGTGGCTCCAGCCATGCATCTCAAAACAGTAGCATAGTTCATTTTGGTTTAGGCCAATACAATACGTTAGATTCCCTACTTATATATTGGCCCGGCCAGGCCATACAACGTTTCACCAATGTGCCAGTTAACCAAAGTATTTATGTAGTTCAAGGGCAACAAGGGTATGAAGTAATGGGGTGTACAGACAGGTTTGCTGAAAACTATAACCCTGAGGCTACTTTCTCTTCTGGTTGTGCATACAGCTTTGAAGGCTGTACTGACCCTGATGCCGCCAATTTTAACCCGTTTGCTGAGGTTGATAACGGTACATGTAATTATGTAACCAGTGGCCCTGCCAATATAGCTACAGGTGTAACCTTATACCCCAACCCAGTAGCTAATGGCTTAAACCTGCAAATAAACGGTGGTTTAGGTGGTGAGTACGGCATAACCATTGTTGATGGTTTTGGCAGAGCATATTATCAGGCTATGGTAGCCAGCCAAGTTTACATTGAAACAAGCACCCTGCCCAACGGGGTTTACTTTGTGCAAATTACCCGCCATGGTGCAGTACTGGCAACACGTAAATTCATTAAACTTAACCAACCCTGATGCAAACCAGTACAAATACAATTTTTATAGCCATATTCATTGCCCTGTGCTTGTTTGGTTGTGGGGCGCAGCCCAAGGTGGCCCAACCGGTTGAAGAAACAATAAACCGCAGGTGGGGTAATGGCAACCCCTCGTTAGTGTTAGAGTACTATACTTTGGGTGATTATGACTCGTACGTGCGTAAGAATTACGCAAAGAGCGGCATACTCAAAACAGAAGAGACGGTTAAAGATAACTGGCTTCATGGCCCCACCATTCATTATTATAATAATGGCCGTATTCAACTTAAAGAAGAGTTTGTAGAAGATATAAAGCATGGGCCCATTAAAGAGTGGTATAAATCGGGCGCATTAAAATCTGAAGGTGAATACAATAATGGCGCCATGGTACGTTATACTCGGTACCACCCCAATGGGCAATTATTGTTAAAGGCACCGTTAAATGCGCAGGGAAAGTTAGAAGGGCGCTCAACAGAATATTTTGATAACGGTGTTATTTCACGCGAAGGTGATTATATTAACAATCTCAAAGAGGGCGAATGGAAAATTTACCGTAACGATGGCAGCTTGCAGGGAATTGAAGTGTACCAGCAAGGTCAAATGATTGACCTTAAAGATGCGTCGTAAGTTTTGCGTAAATGGCTTTTACCAGGCTGCCTTGCTATGATTTAACCTGCTGTTCCGTTTTAAGAATTCTCTAGATACAATTTATAACCTGTTAACGAACTTAACGCAACCTTATTCAACATGAAAAAACTGTTATTATACCTTAGTGCAGGGGCATTGCTGTTTCTCTCTGCCTGTGGTAATGATGATGACGGTCCTGTTACCGACCCTCTAGACACTGAACTGACCGCTGCCCTAGAGGCAGCTGCTAATGGGGCAGGTGTTTCATTTTTCAGATTGCCTGAAAGTGATGACTTCTCTGCTATTCCGCAAGATGTTAAAAACCCAATTACTACTGAAAAAGTTACGCTGGGCCGCCTGCTGTTTCACGAAACTGGCATTGGTTCAAAGCCCAAGGTAGCCGAAGGGGCCATTACCTACTCATGCGCCAGTTGCCATCATGCCCAGGCTGGTTTTCAGGCTGGTGTGCACCAGGGCATTGGTGAGGGTGGTCAGGGCTTTGGTTTAGCAGGCGAAGGGCGAGTGCCCAACCCTAACTATGAGGCTGATAAAATAGATGTGCAGCCCATCCGCTCACCCAGTGCATTGAACATTGCCTACCAAACCAATATTTTATGGAATGGCCAGTTTGGGGCTACCAACCTGAACGTGGGCACTGAGGCACAATGGACACTAGGCACACCTAAAGCCGTAAATAGCCTGGGCTTTGAGGGTACTGAAACGCAAGCCATTGCCGGTATGGATGTACACCGACTGGCCTTTGCAAACTCTCTTTTACAGCTTGACCAGGATTATGTAGATATGTTTGCTGCTGCTTTTCCTGAAGTACCTGTAGATGACCGGTATGACAACGAAACCGCTGGCCTGGCCATTGCTGCTTATGAGCGTACTATGCTAGCCAATAGAGCACCGTTTCAGCAGTGGCTCAATGGCAACCAGGCAGCCTTGACTGACGCCCAAAAGCGTGGTGCCATTCTGTTTTTTGACAAAGCACGTTGTTACACCTGCCATACTGGCCCTGCTTTGGCCACTATGGAGTTTCACGCATTGGGTATGGGCGACCTTGATCAGGCTGGTAATACCATTGTAGGCGTTGTTGACGAGGCCACCAGAAGAGGCCGCGGCGGATTTACCCAAAACCCCAACGACAACTATAAATTTAAGGTACCTCAGCTGTACAACTTAAAAGACTCACCGTTTTACGGGCATGGGTCAACGTTTACTTCTGTCCGTGAGGTATTAGAGTATAAAAACAATGCTGTGCCAGAAAATACTGCTGTACCTGCCGGGCAACTGGCAGCTGAATTCCAGCCTCTGGGTTTGAGCAGTGATGAAATTGCTGATCTGGTAGCCTTTATTGAAGAAGGCTTGTATGATGCTGAATTGACCCGGTACCTACCATCACAGTTGGTATCTGGCAACTGCTTCCCTAATAATGATGCCATTTCGCAGACAGACCTTGGCTGCAATTAATCAGTAAACTTGTTTAAATAAAAAAAGAGCGGCGCACCCTGGGGTACGCCGCTCTTTTTTTATCGGGTTCGGCTAACCTTAATTGGCAAGCAACACCTGTACCCCAATGCCACCGGTAAAAGAGGTATTGTTGGTGTCTATTGTGGTAGGGTCATGGTCTTCAACAATAAAATCTTCACTTAAATCAAATGAAGTCTCGTTATACGTAAACTTACCAAACAGCAGGGTTTTTCTTGATAAGCCAAACTTTACTTTGGCACCTACTGACATGAGCGTTCTGTTCATGAAAATATCGTTGTACTCTAGTGAAGTATTAACAGTAGTGTTTACCCTTGAGTTAATGAACACACCGTTTTTAGTGAAAGTGTAAGTACCGTACTCAAAATAGGGTGAAAAGTAAATGTTTTTATCAATGTGTATGTCATACTCAGCAAAAGCACTAAAAATAGCCCTTGAACGGGGCCATGTACCAGTGTTGGGTACACTTTCAATGGCAGATGAGCTTAGCGTATTCACCAGCCTGTTTTCGCCCAGTTGGCTGCCTTCAAGACTTACCCTGGCACCAATATTAAAGTTTTGCCAGGCATAGGCTACTGAAGCGTTAATGGCCTGTATGGCGTTTATCGTGGTTACATATTTACGCCCGCTTATCTGGTTATTATTCAGTACGGCGTAGCTAAAATCCCAGTCGCCATTACCAATACCAAAATCTACAAACAGGCTCAGGCGGCCTTTGGGGGTTAGTAACTTGATTTTGCCCAGGGTAATAGGTGCCAGTTCTTCATTAGCAAAATAGTTCAGGTCATCTTTCTCAATACCCAGAGTACGCAGTAGCAAGTCATTATTATACAGGTTGGGTATTTCATACGTATAACGCAATACCTTGCCCTGCTCATTCTCACTTTTAATCGTGGCTTCGACTGATCGTTGCGTTTTCGACATCTTTATCGGGGCACCATCATCAGTAAAGTCACGGTTGTTGTTCCTGTCAACAAAATAATACCCTTCTTCACTGCCCGCATTGGCAATAATGAGGGCATTCACAATATCGGCATCTTTCTGAATTCTATGCTTCAATGCGGTAAGCATAACTACCGTATCAGTAACACCGGTCAGGTCTGGCAGGGTCATCTTAAATGTTTCTGGCTCTACCTCGGCTTCTGGGTAGTTTTGTAGCATGGCTTTGGTATCAACAAAAACATTCTCAAACCGAAAAGCCACCGCAGGTACGTTATTGATTTTTTCGGGGTCATACTCTTCATTGGTTGGGCTAAAATAAATTTGCCCTGTACCAAATCCATAGCCATCTCCCTGGTAGTTTAACTGGCCATAGCCGGTGGTTGCGCTTAATAATAGGATTACAAGCAGTAATAATTTGTTCTTCTTCATCTTAGGTGTAATATTCAAAAAGACTCTGTTTTGCAATTGGCAAAAGTAGCACTATTATTCTTAAATAAAATGAATTAGGGCCTCTATGGTTTTCAACATGGCTAGGCAATAAAAGTTTAGGCAGGCCTTTGAGCCTGCCCTGCACCAAACCCTATAAGTTGTTGCTGGTGTGTTTATTGTACCTTTTTAAGCTTGAGCACACTTTGCACCCCAATACCAAACAGCAGCGTTTCATACTGCTGGGTATAGCTGCTTTTGTCATACTCTTCAAGTAAAAAGCCATCGGCAAGGTCAAAGCTGGTATTTACCTTTCGGGCTTCAAAGTAAATCAATGAATTGCCCGAAAGGCTGTATTTTACCTTTAACCCAAAAGCTACCTTGTGGCGGTTTACAAAGGCCTGATTGTAATTCATATCAGGGTTGGCTAAAATGCCATTATCAAACCGTTTGCGCCCTAAAAACGAATTCTGTTTAATGTACCGGTAGGTAAGGTATTGTATTTGCGGGGTCAGGTACAGGGTTTTGCTCAGCGGGATGTCATACTCACTAAAAAGGCCATACTCTAGCTTGGCCTGTGGCCATAACCCTGTATTGGGCGTGACAAACAGCTGGCCGCTATTAAAAGTAACCGTGTGGTGCTGCTCACCAATGTGGTTGTCTTCATAAATTAAAATACCACCCACGGTTAAGTTTTTGATGCTGTAAGAGGCTGAAGTAACCAGTTGTATGGTTGAATGCACGGTGGCATCAAACTTGCGCCCGGCATTGTCGGGTGAGGAGGGTGTTTTATAAGCGAATGATGTGTGGCCGGCACCACCAGCAATGCCAACATTAAAATTAAGCCGGGGTAAATGATCCAGCCGAAGCTTTGATTTATCAATCAGTGTGCGCTCACTCCTAAACTGTTCATCCATAAACTGCCCCACCAGATACTCATCTAACGCCAAATTGGGCAGTCGGTATTTGTATTGGCGTTTGTAGCGGTTATCACCCTTAATGGTAATGGTAATGTCTTTGGCCTTCTGCAGGTTAAAGAAGGTAGTAGGCTTGCCATCATCAGCAAAGTCGTAATTATTATTGTAGTCTATGTAGTATTTTGAATACCTCGAACCAAAATTTGTAATTAATACGTGGTGCATTATTCCCTGGTCGGGGCCAAGGTCTGGCAGCTCAAGGTACATCATAAGCAACAGGGTATCTATCTGTTGCCCCATTCTAGGAAATTGAAGCGTATAGTCTTTTTCGGGTATAGAACGATTTTCCTGGTACAGCGAGCTTAACTCACGGCTGGTCACCCGCCCTGAGGCAGGCATTTTAATAAGTACGGCAGGTGGGGTGGCTACCCAGCGGCTGTCTCTGAGCCCCTCCATATCATCTACAATAACAATACGGTTGCCGTTTAATGAAGTGCTACTTGTTGGAAATTGGGCCAGGGCTACCCGCGAAATAAGTAGCAGGGCCAGCAGTAGATACGTGTGCTTAGTCAAGATCATAGTAAGTGTTGGTGTATTCTGGTACTCACGGCGGTTTTAATATACAATAATATATTGTCGATCATACAAATTTTATCAATTTCAATGGGCGCTATGAATTATTCAAGATAGAATCTTCGCTGTTCAGCTAAATTTTGATTAGTTTGCTTGTATTTAATAAGTGTTTACTTGATGAAATTCACCTCTTTGTACTTGTTTTTACTGTGCTTCACTTTCGCGGCGTCTGTGCCTCTGCTGGGTAAACCACAGGCAGTTGTGACTGACTCTGTTTATGAGGCCCCCTTGATAGACCATACCGGTACTGCGGCTACTTTAAGTCAATATACAAGCAGCCAATGGCTGTTGCTGGTTTATTTAGGTACTGACTGCCCCATTAGCCAAAAATACACCGCTACCATACAACAAATTGCTGACGGCTATGCTGATAAGGGAGTGGCTGTAGCAGGCATTTTTCCGCAGCCAGGCACCACCACCCAGCAAATGGTGCAGTTTACCGGGCACTACCAGTTAAAAATACCTTGTTTTACTGATCCCACCCAACAGCTTACCAATACCTTAAAGGCTACAATAACGCCAGAGGCCGTTTTATTAAGCCCTGATGGGCAGGTAGTATACCAGGGCGCCATTGACAACTGGTACTATGCCCTGGGCAAATACCGGCCCAAGGCTACTGAACACTACTTAACTACCGCCCTGAACCAGGCAATAGCAGGGCAGGCAGTTACACAGGCACATATACCGGCAGTGGGCTGCTTCATTAACCAGGCCCGGCAGCACAGCCATACTGGCCACCAACACCACCATAAATAATACGGTATGCAGGTAACCATGAATAGCAGAGCAGGCTTGGTATATGGGTGGTTGTTGGCAATCATAGCTTTGTTTACCCTGCCACATTCGGCACAAAGCAGGCAACAGGCGCCTACTTATTTTAAAGACATTGCCCCCATTGTACTCACCAAATGTGCCCCATGCCATAAGCCTGGTGGGCCAGGCCCATTTCAATTATTAACCTATAAAGACGTAGCCAATAAAGCCGGGTTTATTAGTTATGTCACTGGCATACGCTACATGCCCCCCTGGAAAGCCGACCCTGCCTTTAGAACTTTTGCCAACGAAATCAGGCTAACTGATCAGGAAATTGCGCTGATAAGCGACTGGGCAAAGGCGGGAGCCCCTAAAGGAGATAGTGTGCCTGTAAAAGGCCAGGAGGCACCGCAGGCATTTGAAGCAGGCAGGCCACCAGACCTGGTGCTGCGCTACAACCAGCCCTACACCATTCCGGGTAACAATACTGAGCAGTTTCGCATTTTTGTTGTACCCACTGGCCTTACCGCTGACAGGCAGGTTGCTGCTGTACACTTTGTGCCCAGTAATAAAAAACTGGCCCACCATGCCAGAATCATGATAGATACCACCAACCGCCTCAGGGCTGACAATGGCATTGCTGTTGGAGATGACTCCCAAATGCAACGGCAGCGCATACGCCTGTACGATTACTTTTGGCATGGGTGGGTACCAGGCAACAACCCGGTGTTTTACCCCAGGGGCTTTGCCAAACGGTTGCCTAAAAACAGCGATTTAATTGTGAATATGCATTACTCGCCTACGCCCGTTGATGAAGTTGATAACCCCGAAATACATATATGGTTTGCGCAGGGCGCAGTAAGCAGAGAAGTAAAAACCTACATCATGGAAGAGAATGCCATTGCCAACCAGCCATTTTATATTCCGGCAGATACGACCATAACCTTTTACATGCGCTCGCCAGTATTGAGCAAAGACATCTCTATGATATCATTACTGCCACATATGCACGTGCTGGGTACCTCATTCAAAGCGTTTGCCATTACAGGTACTGGCGATTTAATACCATTGGTTAAAATAGACAAATGGGACTTTAACTGGCAGATGTCGTACCAGTTTCCGCAGTTAATACAAATACCACAGGGCTCTGTTATTTACGCGCAGGCCACTTACGACAATACCGGTGCCAACCCCCAAAACCCCAACAGCCCGCCAAAGGGCGTGAGCTATGGTTGGGGTACTTACCAGGAAATGATGAACTTTATTTTTCAGTATGTAGATTACCTGCCCGACGACGAACAGATTACCATGCGCTAGCCCTACTTTTTTGTAGCGTGCTTTACATTTACTTCTTTACTAAGCATTAGCCTTAGGCTTTATGCCCAACTGCCTATGCCAGTTTCTAAAATTGATTATCTTTAAAGTTACCTACCCTTAGAGGGCACAATGAAAACGAATAGACTAACCATTATACTATGAAAGCATTTTTCCAGACTATGGTGGTGGCTGTACTTTTTGCATTCCTGGCAGCTACCCCTGTTTTTGCACAGAAAAAATTAAGGCAGCATTACAAACTGCCGACCAATATTACCAGCAATGACTACCAGGCCGGCAGCCTGTTTATTAAGTTAAAACCCGAACACCGCTATGCCTTGCAGGATGTGGGCAGCGGCAACCGCGTGGGCGGGCTGTTCAGAGATTTAAATGTTACAGGCCTGAACCGTTTTGCTTCTGATAAAAGCATTGCCGAACAACGCCGCAAAAGAGGCCGCAGTGCCTCTGTTGACCTGTCGTTGTTTTATGAAGTACGCTTTGACCCTTCTATAGGTGTTGAAGAAGCAATTAACAAAATATATGACCTGGGTATTGTACAGTATGCAGAGCCCAACTTTAATGCACGGAGGCTGGATACCCCCAACGACCCTGAGCTTAGCCGACAAAACTACCTTGATATTATCAAGGCTTTTGAGGCCTGGGACATAAGCAAAGGCTCTGACACGATTGTTATTGCTATTGTTGATTCGGGTGCTGACCTTGACCACCCTGACCTTGCCTCAAGTATTTTTGTGAATGAAGATGAAGTGCCCGACAATGGCATTGATGATGATGAAGATGGCTTTATTGATAATGTGTTTGGCTGGGACTTTGCAGGCGATGATTTTAACAATGTGGTGCAAGACAACAACCCCCAGGTTACTGATGAGGTTGACAACAGCCATGGCATACGTGTAGCGGGTTGTGCAGGGGCATTAGCCAATAACGAAATAGGGATAGCGGGCAGTGGCTATCAGGCAAAAATTATGGCCCTGAAGCATGCCGCTGATAATGATACGCGCGATAATGGAGGTGGGTTTATTCTGAACTCTACCCTGGGCTTATTGTACGCAGCCAATAATGGTGCCCACATTATTAATGCCTCGTTTGGTGGGGGTAACAGCAGCCGTATTGTAGAAGAAGTTGTGCGTTTTGCCGTGTTTGACCAGAACGTGCTGGTTATCTCATCAGCAGGTAATGACAATAGTGACGCACCCAGCTTCCCTTCAGATTATCCTGGTGTACTTTCAGTTGCTTCGTCAAACGATGCTGATGAAAAAGCTGGTTTTTCAAACTTTGGTACTGAAGTTGATATTACCGCACCTGGCGTAGCCATATTTACCACCACTTTTGACGACGGCTACACCACCACCCAGGGCACCTCATTTTCAGCCCCAATCGTGGCAGGGGCTGCTGCTATTGTATGGAGCCACTACCCTGACCTGACTGCTTTTCAGGTAGGAGAGGTATTGCGTACCACAGCTGACCCTGGTTTTTACGATAACTTGGCTTCAGTATTTGATAATAAAATGGGGCTGGGCCGCCTTGATATGGAGCGGGCTTTAACCGTGCAAACGCCCTCTGTAAGGTTAGGCAATGTGCAGCTGTTGAATGCTGAGGGTAATATTGCGCAAGCTGGTGATCAGGCTAATCTTATTGCTGATTTTACCAATTTCTTATGGCCCAGCTCAAGCAACCTAGAGGTAAAAATTTCTTCAGAAAGCCCATTCATTAACATCATTAGCCCTACTTCAAAGCTGGGCATCATTGACATGAATGGTACCGTAAACAACAGCCAGGCACCCTTGCAGGTTGAAATTGCTTCAAGCACCCCTCAAAATACTGAGGTAAGTATATTGTTTGAGTTTACTGATGGTGCTTATACTGACTACCAATGGTTTACCGCTTTGATTAACCCTACCTTCCTGAACCTGCAGGAAAACGAAGTAGCCACCACACTGTCTAACTTTGGCCGCATAGGCTACCAGGACGACGGCCTTGAGCAAGGGGTGGGCTTTGTGTTTGAAAATGCCAACCTGTTATTTGAAATGGGCTTAATGATGGCCACTTCTGAAAACCAGATAGCCAACGCCGTGCGTACTGACGGTGCCAGCGGCCCTGATGAAGACTTTGTGTCAGTAGGCAACATCAACATCAGTGCTCCGGGTGAGGTATCGTCAGCACAAATTACTGGTGGGTTTGAAGACCGTGGCGCTGGCAGCAGTGCCCTGGGGGTATCAGTAGACTACCGTGGCCTGGCCTGGCGTACAGCCCCAAATGATAAGTTTGTAATTGTTGAATACACCATTACCAACAACAGTGCTGATGATTTACTGGGCTTTTACGCGGGCTTGTTTGCTGACTGGGACGTTAACCAGGAAAACTTTCAGGACTTTGCTGAGTACGATGCCACCAACAGGTTGGGCTATGTGTATGGTGCTGCAGAAGACGGCCGCCTTTTTGCGGGTATTCAAGAACTGAGTGGCCAGCCCAACTACTATGCCATTGAAAACGACCATGATATTGAAGGAAACCCGCTGGGTATTTATGATGATTTTACTGATACTGAAAAGTTTACCACCCTTAGTAGCGGCCTCAATAAAACTACTGCCGGTTTAGATATACCCGAAGGTACAGATGTGAGCCATGTCATGGCCAGCGGGCCGTACAATATTGCCAGTGGCGAGTCAATTACCATTGCTTTTGCCTTACACGGGGCCAACACCCTGGATGAAATTACTGCTTCAGCCCAAGCTGCAGAAATACTGTATAACCAAACCCTGCAGGCCACCCTGCCAGAGGTAAGTGACGTAACAGTTTGTTATGGTGCTGCCGCTACACTAACTGCTTCAGGGGCTAATAGCTTTAACTGGTATGCCAGTATTGATGGCGGCGAGGCGCTTACCGATGGGCCTACCCTGGTAACAGAGCCTTTATTTAACGATACCATCTTTTATGTGACCAATGCTGATGAAAGCTTTGAGAGCGCCCGCAAGGCAGTGCGTGTAACTTTGGCTGCCAACCCTGAAATTATCATCAATGGCTCAGCCAGTTTGTGCGAGGGCGATCAGGTAGTGCTGACCGTAGCCGATGCCGATACGTACCTATGGAGCGACGGCAGCACTACACAAGACATTGTGGTGACAGACGCAGGTAGCTACACCGTAGAAGTGACTGATGCTGCTCTGGGTTGTAGCAGTTCTTCTGAAGCAGTAGTAATTAGCTCGTTCCCCTCGCCTGTGGCACAGTTTACTGCCAGCGCCATTGAAATTGATGAAGATGACCCCATTGACTTTACTGACCAAAGCACCAATGCCGTCAGCTGGTTTTGGGATTTTGGCGATGGCAACAACAGCACAGAGCAAAACCCTACACATACTTACACTACGGGTGATAGCTATGAGGTGACCCTGATTGTAACCAGTGCCGATGGTTGTGCCGCCACTGCCGTGCTTACCATTGAAGTAGTTACCGGCATACCTGAAGAGTTGCTGCTTAAAGGGGTAACCATGTTCCCAAACCCTACCCAAAACAGGTTAAACGTACAGGTAGAAAACAACAGCACCGGCACCTTACGCCTGGCCATATACAATACCCTGGGCGAAACTGTGCTTACACACAGTGTTGAAAAAGTAGGGCTGGTGTCAGAGCTATCATTCAGCACTGCCACCCTGCCTAAAGGCATTTACATGGTGCAGGTAAACTTAGGCAATGAGTTGAATGTATTGCGCTTAATTAAAGAATAAGCAATAGCTTACTAACCTGGTTTAATAAAAATACCCCCGATACCCCGGGGGTATTTTTATTAGGCCATAAATCAAACATAATGAGCACCCCTATTAAAAGTAAATGGCGGCGCAGGCTACGCAACGTAGCCCTTGTGGTAATTACCCTATTGTTGGTGCTGGTTTTCTTCATTTGGCGGCAACACAAACCCCTGCCACAAGGTACAGAAGGCCCAGCTGCAGAAGCACTGGCCGATAGCCTGTTGCAGGCCGTAAACCATACAGCCTGGCTCAATACCGGGGCAGTAGCCTGGACCTTCAGGGGCAATCACCATTTTATTTGGGACCGCACCCGGCACCTCACTGAAGTACGTTGGGGTACTACCAGAGTGCTATTAAACATCAATACGCAAACTGGCAAAGCCTGGGAAAATGATGTGCAGCTAACAGGCCCGCAGGCAGCCAGCACCATACGCATGGCTTATGAGTACTGGGCCAATGATTCATTTTGGCTCAATGCCCCTAATAAAGTGAGAGATGCCGGAACCACCAGGCAGCTGGTAACACTTAACGATGGGCAAAAAGGCTTGCTGGTGCAATATACCAGTGGCGGGGTTACCCCTGGCGATGCGTACTTGTGGGTATTAGACCAAAACTACAGGCCTGTTGCCTGGCGTATGTGGGTGAGCATAATACCGGTAGGGGGTTTAGAGTTTTCATGGGAGCAATGGAAAACCCTGCCTACGGGGGCACAGGTGGCTGCCTTTCATGGAGGCAGCCTGTTAGACATACCCCTAACCAATATACAAGGGGCCAAAGGCCTCAATGAGCTAACCGGTGGGGCAGATTTATTCGAGCCTATTCTTGAATAATGGGGGGCAAGGCTGCGTAAGGCTACACGTAGGGTAATCAGTATTGTGCGCCAGTGTGATTGATGTAACCTAGTCTAGGTTTTGTCGTAACCTAGTCTAGGTTACGTCGTTCATCCCTGGGGCTATTGGT
>CAZXTW010000002.1:38529-40375 GCA_964643525.1 uncultured Roseivirgaceae bacterium | reverse complement strand
CGGTCAGTTCCGCGGCGAGCGTTTCGAGGTGTTGCGTCTCGTCGTCCGCGGTGAGAACCACATGAGACGCCATCCAATCTGCAGCCTGCTGGAGCCGATTCGCCTCGGCTTCAGCGTGCTCAAGCTGGCGGCTCGCTTCCCGGGCCCGTTGACCTTGAATAGCCAAGCGTTGCTCGGCGATTTCCGCGCGTAGGCGAATCCTTCGAAGCTCTTGCTCACGGTCTGGGCCGGGGGCAGGCCGGGCTGTGCCAGCCTGTGCTGGCTCATGGCACGCAACAACCAGTCAAAAAACTGGTCAAAGCATAAATCACGCAGGTGGTAGGGGGGGGTGTCGTACCCGGTAAGGCTTTGCAGCAGTTTCTGGTCGGCACCGTTTATGCCTACTGCCACAAAGGTAAATGCCATGGTGGCCCTGGCCTGATTCAGGGTATACACCAGTCCGTTCACATCTTCATCATAATTGGGCACGCCGTCTGTTACCAGCACCACCCAGGGAGCATGTGGGGCTTCCATCTGGTTGAGCAGGGCCAGTGCCTGGTGCATGCCGGCCACCAGTTTGGTATTGCCTTTTGGTTTTACGGCAGGCATGGTAATTTCAGTTACTGGGGCAGGCGCTTGCAGGGTGTGCACGGCATCGCCGAATGTGACGATGCCCAGGCTGGTCTGTTGGGCCAGCTCTGGCTGGGCCAGCAAACCAGCCTGAAAGTGCTGTAGCCCCTGGTTCAGGGCCTTTACCCGGTGGCCGGCCATAGAGGCGCTGGCGTCTAGTACTAAAATGCAGGCTATGCCTGGGTTTTCCTGTGTGTTGGTAAGAGTGAAATGCGTATCCATAAGGCTATTGTATTGATGTTTTACCCAATTTGCCATGTTGTGGGCAGTGGGCAAAAACCATTTCCCCAAACCGGTTTTACACCGTGCCGGGTTAGCGTTTCACCTTGCAGAGCGTTTGGCTGCGGCTGTGGTGCTGTTACTTACTGCGTAGGGTTATGGTACCCAGCGCCTGCTTCAGCGCCTCTTTATGGGCATCGCTAATGGGTATTTTGTGGCTGCCAACGGTTACAGCACTGGGTGTATGGGCAGTTATGGCGGCCAGGCGCACAGCATAAGAGCGGTGGGTACGCAGCAGGCCGGCATGGGGCAGCTGTGCAAGCAGCTCTTGCAGTGAGGCAGTGACCACGTAGGTATGCTGTGCTGTGACTACGTTGCAATAGCGGCGGTCGGCCTCTAAAAACCAAAAGTCGGCCAGTGGCACCTTGCGGTACTCGGCGCCCACCTTCAAAAAAATAGCATCGCTGGTACCAAAAGTGGCTGAGGGAGGCTGAGCTGGTAGGGTAGGGGTATTGTTGGTTGGTTTGCCCAGGCCCTGAAGGGCCTGCATGAGGCTGATGTTGATCTGGCTGGCACGAAAGGGCTTTAGCAGGTAGGCGGTGGGGTTGGTGTCCAGGGCGTTGCTCCAAATGCTTTCCTCATCGTGCTGGGTCAGGTACACAATGGCCACGCGCATTTTGGCACTTACCTGGCGGGCCACCTCAATGCCGCTAATGCCACGGCCCAGGTCAATATCCAGCAGCAGGGCATCGGGTTCAAATGTAAGGGCGGTGGTTACGGCCTCTTCGCCCTTCATAGCGGTACGGATGCGGGTATAGCCCAGCTTTTGCAGCTCGGCCACAATATACTCTTGTATCATCACTTCATCCTCTACCACCAGCAACTTCAAGGCATGCGGCGGGGTTGTCATTACGGGTACATGGTTCGTTAGCAAAAATGCTAAAATACAAACATCTCAATATAGCTGCACTCACTATTTTCCTTGATTCTACCACAACCGTAAGTTGAGGTGCTGCAC
>CAZXTW010000002.1:3299-38429 GCA_964643525.1 uncultured Roseivirgaceae bacterium | reverse complement strand
GCTGCACTCACTATTTTCCTTGATTCTACCACAACCGTAAGTTGAGGTGCTGCACGGGTTATGATAAAAAATTATGCGCCACCAATTGCCTATTTAGTGCTGTGCTATTTAGCGGGTCAGGGTAATAGCTTAGTTTTGATTGGGTTATGTTACTGTTCAAGTAATAGTTGTTGCAAAAGCTATACAGTAGGTTGGTTTTATCTATATTGGTAGTGTTAGTTTGATTCATATCAATGCACAGAACCACCAACGAAGACCCCTATAGCCACGATAAGTTGTGGAAGGTTGTTATTGAAGACTTTGCTTTTCACTTCATTCGGTATTTTTTGCCAGAGCTGGTGCCACATATCGATTTTGATGTACGCCCCAAGTTGTTGAATAAAGACCTGAAGCATTTGTTTGCTAATGAAGGTACTGACCGCAGGGCCGATATGGTGATTGAGTTTGCCATGAAAAATGGCGCTGCGATTTGCCTACTGGTACACGTTGAGGTGCAAGAGTATTATGATAAGCGTTTTGCCAAACGGATGTTTGAGTATTACTATCGTATTTCTGATCATTTTGACGATGCCACTGATTTGACGGCCATAGCTGTGCTGGCCGATGACCGGCCGAGTTTTAAAACCACTGCTTATACCAGGGAAAGCCTTGGTGGCACCAGGGTTACGTATGAGTTTAAGACATTTAAGCTGTTGGGATATACACCTGAGGCACTGCGGCAAGCCGATAACCCGTTTGGTTTTATTATGGAAACGGCCCGGCGATATTTAGAGGTGAAAGGAGGTGATGATGCCACTAAACGCGCCCTGCAACGGCAAATGGTACGTAGGTTATATGATTTGGGCTACCCTGATGAACACATTAACATCTTGCTGCGTTTTGTAAGAGATTTCTTTATCTTTAAAGAGGGAAGAAATTATATTGAATTTGATTCAGAGTTATACCAACACAATAAATTAGGAAAGAATATGGGCATGTTACAAACCATTGCTGAAGATAACCGCAAGTTTGGTAAAGCTGAAGGAAAGGCTGAAGGAAAGGCTGAAGGGCTGGCTGAAGGAAAGGATGAGAAAACAACGGAGGTTGCCAGGGCTATGATTGCTAATGGTGAGCCCATTGAGAAAATTGTACTCTATACAGGTTTATCGCTTGAGGTGATTGAACAAATCAAGCACGGAAGTGAGTAGCAAAACGGTAGGTAGTACTTCAGCCGCTATATGAATAAACCCAGGGCCAAGCCTTTATTGATGGTTTTAGGCCTTTATGGGGCTGCTGCCAAGAGTACTCCTTAATTCAAGGTCTCCTCTAAGGTGGCAACTCTACATTTCAGGTTTTGGGGTTTTTGAGGATGCGGAGGTGGTTGAGGAGGGCATCGCGGTATTTTGGGCCCATTTGTATTTCATGGCCACCTACAATGAGCATGTTGCCGTTGATGGCCGTGAGGTGGTGCAGGTTAATGGTAGTGCTGCGGTGTACCTGCACCAGCTGGGGGTAACCCAGCTGCTGGGCCACTTTAGTCATGTTCATGGTAACAATTACTTTTTTGACCGGGCTTTGTTGGCCAAATACCATATCAGAATAGCCCCGGGCGGCCTGGATGAACAGCAGGTCGTCTGCCTCGAAGCTCTGGAACTGCCCCTCGTGGTAAACGAAAAATTTGTTGTTGAGCGTGTAGATGCCTGCCTCTGGTTCAGTGCTGTTGGTGGCAGGCTGTAGCTGGCTTTGCTTGTTGTTGACAGCCTGGATGATGGCCGCATGGAGGGTGTCTTTGTAGAACTGCTTGCGCAGGTAGGCAACGTTGGGCACGTTTTGTAAACGGTCCTGGAATTTGGTGTAGGGGTGCTGGGTAAGAAAGATGACTGGTAAAGTGGCAAACTGCCTGATGGCCTTGGCCAGCATTATGCCATCAGGGCCATTGGGGGGATCACTCAGTTCAATATCTAATAGGGCCAGGTCTGGCAGGTTGGCTTTGATGGCCTCAAGGGCAGTGGGGTAGCTGCTGTAATGGTTGGTGTTGTGGTAGCCCATGGTTTTGAGGTTGTAGCGTATTTTTTCGGCTATTAGGGCTTCGTCTTCCACAACGGCAATTTTGAATGTGGTGGTGGGTGTTTTCTGCATAGTGGTTGTTTGCATGGTTTTTTAGCTGGTTTGTAAAGCAAATGTGTTGGCCAGTTGTAGTTGCCAATTGGCGCCCTGCCGGTAGTGGTATTGCAGGGTGCCATTGAGTTGTTGTGTAAGTAGGTATACCATTTTTAGGCCAAATGAGTTGTCTTTGAGTGATTCAGGAGGCTGTTCCAGGCCAGGGCCATTGTCTTGCACTGTCAAAGCAAACTCTCCTTTATTTTCTGTGCCCCAGTGTATGTTGATGTTGAGCTGTTGCCCCTGCTGGTGCCCGTATTTGATGCTGTTGGTAACGAGTTCTGTCACGATTATGCCCATATAAAGCATGGTTTTATTGGGCAGCACCAGGTCGTGCCCATTGACAGTGAGTACCTCTGGTGGCAGGGCAGCCAGCTGTAGCAGCTTTTGTAGTAGCTTACCCATGTATTGCTGTAATGACAGGTTGGGGTTTTCTGCTATTTGGGTGTGCAACATCTGGTACAGCTCAACCATGGTTTCAAGCTTGAGCATGCCGTGTTTCATGGCTTCGCGTAGTTCGGGCTTTTCGGCCTGGTAGGTGCCCAGCTCATAGTAGCTTTGTATAAGTTCGAGGTGGTTCAGGGTGCGGTGGTTCAGCTCGCTGTTTAGCTCTTCAATGGTGCGGTTCATTTTAATGAGTTCATTGGCACGCAGCTCTAGCTGGTCGTTGGCCGCATGCAGTTCTTCATTCAGTTCTTTTTGCTCTTCATTAAGTTTTTGTATGGCGATGTTCTTTTTGGCCAGTTTGGTGCGGCTGCGGTAGATGAAGGCTGCCAAGACAAAGAGTGTTACAGCTAGCGCTGAAATGGTCCAGAGAAATCGATTCTGGAAAAGAAGTCGGGTTTCTGTTTCTTGTTGTACGGTTTCAAGAAATTCAATTTGCTGTTCACGCTTCTCGGTTTCGTACTTTACAGCTAACTCTTGCAGGCTGGCTTGTTTTTGTTGGTTGTTGAATAGAATATTTATTGAGTCATGGAGGGAAGTAAGTCTAGAATAATTTTCAAAGTCATTGAGCTGCCTATAGGCGCTACGTTGTAACCACCAAACTCTGAAAAGTCGTTCGGGCAGACCACGATCTTGAAAGGTAGCAGCGGCAGCAATGAGTACTTTAAGGGCTTGGGCTGGTTTTTGCTTTGCAAGTAAATGCTCGCCCAAAGTGGTTTGGTATTCTGCTAAAAGAGTTGAATCAGTAATGCCAATTACGTAAGGGGCCACGCTGTCTATTAAGTTAGTGGGAGCTGTGGCTGAGGCAGGCGCAGTCTTCAAGGTGGCCTGCGCCAAGCTCAGGTAGGTGTTGACGATGCGTACGGTGTCGTTCAGGGCCTTCCATGTGTTCAGGGCATTGTAGTAGTGAACTATGGCAGAGTCATACTGTGCCTGGCCCAAAAGCGTATTGCCCAGGCTGTAATTGAGGAGCCCTTCAAGTTTACTGCCAGGTTTGGCTTTTTGCAGGCCAGCTTTTAGGTAGTTGATGGCAGAGGTACTGTCTTTTTGTTTTTCAAACAGGGTGGCTATGCTGTTGTAAACATTGGCTGCCTGGCTTTCAATTTGGTGTTGTTCAAAATACCGTAAAGCATTAAGGTAAGCGGTAAGGGCTTGCTGGTAATTGCTTTGTTTGCTTAGCACTATGCCCAGGTTGTGTTGTGTGTTGGCCAACTGGCTGGCATTGCCCAGGGCCTGGTAAAGGGTGATGGCAGAGTCATAATACATGGCACTGCTATCAAACTGGTTGAGGTTGGTGTAGAGTACGCCCGCCACGGTGTAGCCATGTGCCAGCTTTAGGCTGTCTTGATTGGCTTTAGTGATTTTGAATAGTTCAGCCAGGTTGGCTTTTGTAGCTGCTTTATGGCTTAAGGCGGCATGGGCTTCGGCAAGTTTGATGGTGGCAGTTAAATAGTATTTTGAGTTAGGGCTTATTTGTAACAGCTGGTGCGAACTGTCTAGCACTTGTATGGCCAGGTGGTATTGGCCAAGGTAGTTGTAAATATTACCCAGTTCATTGAGGCACTGCACTAGCCTTTTGTTGTCGTTGTTCTGGTGCGCTATGGTTGCTGCCTGCAACATGGGGGGCAGAGCTGCCTGCCAGTTGCCTGCCTTTCTATGTGCGGCACTTTGGCGAAAGTTGGCTTGAATGTCATCAAAATAGTCAGTGGCTTGAGCATTGAGTAATAAGCCCCAAAACAGTAGGTAGGTAGTAGCTAATATTTTCATAGGTGCTGGTTGATTGATTTAGTAATGAGGTAGCAAAGCGTAGTATTTAAAATATGTAGTCATTAATTTATAAGGCCAGGGTATTGTACTGTTTGATGGTTATTGGGTAAAGTGTAATATACAAAAAAGTAGAGCACCCGTTTTGCTGGGTGCTCTGTTTGTTTGGATTAGTAATAAACTGTTACAGGTTAGTGCCTGATTTGTTGGGTGTTGCGCTATTCGATGTCATCTTCGCCAGTATCGGGGCCATGCGGTTGCTCGCCGCCATTGCCACTGGTGCCGCCGTTGGTGCCGCCGCTATCGGCAACTTGTTCGGGCAGGCCGGGGGCTTCACCATAGAACTCGTCAGAGCAACTTGCCAGGCCGGCAGTGCTTACCAATAGGGCTACAGCAAATAATGCTGCACGGAATTTTTTGAACATTTTTCATCCTTTTTTCTGATTTTGAATTGCTTCCAAAAGGATGATGGCCATCATCAGTACCTGCCGGCTTTGCGGCAGGGCCGGGAACTGTCTTGGTTACCGGTAGACGATGTGAAGATGCCTTATTGGGCCCTTAAAGCTTGTTTTAATGGATAAATAGGCACTTTGTTGTTCCGTATTGGGGTTTTGGTACTGCTAAAGATTCTCTGGCTTACACCAGCTGGTATATGCTATTATGTATTTTAATAATGTGATAATTAGTATATAGTGAAATGTATTTATGGTTGGGGGTTTAGAGCTTTGATTAGGGTTAACATTAATTTTTTAAAGAATGATGATTTTTTACTGAACACTGTTTAGTAAGTTTGCGTTGTATACTTGAACATGGTGGTAATGGTGCCATCAATGACCAAAGCGTAGTAGTTATGGGTATAGCCGAACGAAAGGAAAGAGAAAGGCAGGAGATGCGGCGGCGCATTTTGCAGGCAGCCACCCACCTGTTTGTGGAGAAGGGCTTTGAGAAGACCAGTATCAGGAATGTGGCAGAGGCCATAGAGTATAGCCCGGCCACGATTTACCTGTATTTTAAGGATAAGAACGAGTTGTTTTATGCCATTAGCCTGGAAGCATTTACTTGCTTTGGGCAGTACCTGCAAAGTGCACGTGAGGTAGATGAACCTATGGAGCGCTTGAAGGCACTAGGCCGCACTTATTTTAGGTTTGCTTATGAAAACCCCAGTTATTATGACCTGATGTTTATTATGCGGGAGCCCATGGATACAGAGAAAACCAGCGATGCCTGGGAGGCTGGTATGCGTGGGCACCAGGTGCTGATTGATACTGTGGCCGATTGTATGGCTGCCGGGTATTTTAAGGAGAAAGACCCGGATGTGCTGGCTATGGTTATTTGGGGTTTTGTGCACGGCATTGTGTCGTTGCGTTTGCGTTGCCGCATGCGTATGCTGCCCCCAGAAGAACGTGAAGCGATGCTATGGAAGGCATTAGATATGTTTAACCAGATGCTGCGCGAGATGTAAACTGTTACGGCATGCCGCTAACAGTTTTTTTTGATCTTATTACTGAACAGTGTTCATTAAATGCAAAGTGTTTAACTGATGATAAATGTCATAATGATGCGTATAAAATGGCGTACCACCTTTAGCTGCCTGCTGCTTGTAACGCTAGCCTTGTTTGGCCAGCGTACACTAGGGCAGCCAACTGTGTTAGAACGCTATGTAGCTGAAGGGTTGGAAGCCAACCTGGCGCTACAACAAGAAAACCTGGAAGTGCAACAACAGGTAGAAGCATTGAAGCAGGCCCGCAGCCTGTTTATGCCCAATGTGCAGTTTAATGCCAGCTACACGCTGGCCGCAGGCGGACGAACGATAGGTATACCTATAGGTGACCTGATGAACCCTGTGTACACAACACTGAATCAATTGACAGACAGTGAGCAGTTTCCGGCAAATTTGGAGAATGTGAACGAGCAGTTTTTGCCAAATGATTTTCATGATACCCGCCTTTATGTTGAGCAACCCCTGTTTAATAGTGATATCTATTATAATTATAAGGCTCAGCAAAGCCTGATATCAGTGCAGGAGGCCAAACGAGATGCTTACAGGCAAGCACTAACCAAGGATATTAAGGTGGCCTATTACCAGTACTTACAAAGTGCAGAGTTGCTAACTATTTACGATAGCACTGAAACGTTACTGCAAGAGCTGGTACGGGTCAATAAGCAACTGGTGGCAAACCATAAGGCCACGCCCGATGTAGTTTCGGCTGCCGAATATGAGTTAAGCCAATTGTTTAGTGAGGTGGCTGCTGCCCAACAGCAACACAGCAGGGCACGTAATTATTTTAATTTTTTGTTGAACCGCCCTCTTAACAGTGCCATAGAGGTTGATGCAGCCCTGGCTACTTTAACCCTGGCAGAACCTGATGCAGATGTGGAAGGCCTGACTGCACAAGCCCTTACCGGTAGGGAAGAGGTGGCGCAGTTGCGGTATGCGCAACAAGCCAACGAACAGTTATTGCAGTTAAATAAGGGCAGTAGGCTGCCTCAGCTTTCGGCCGGGATGATGGCCGGTTACCAGGGGTTTGGTTACAGCTTTGACAGCAACCAGGATTATGCTTTGTTGCAGCTGAACCTTTCAGTGCCATTGTTTACTGGCGGGGGTAATAAGAGCCGTATACAGCAGCAGCAGCTTGAGGTAAAGCAGATTAAAACGCAATTGCAAGAGGTGCAGCAACAAATAGGCATGCAAGTGAATGATGCTTACCAGCGGAAAAGAGCTGCTGTTGCGAGTATTCAGGCCCGGCAGATGGGCCTGCGCAGCGCAGCCAAAACCTTCAGGCTTGTGCGCCGCAAGTACGAAGAAGGTCAGGCTATTTTGGTAGAATACCTTGAGGCCCGGACTAATTACACCAATGCCCAGTTGCAACTGGCCATTGCCCGCTATGATTACCTGATTAGCGACGCAGAGTTAAACAGGGCACTGGCCCAATAACCAAGAACCATGCAAATTTTCATTCATACTATGCAACGACACACGCTATTGGCTATAGGCCTGCTGGTACTGGCAGGGGTAGCCGTTACATCATGCAAGCAGAATTATGCTATTGCAGAAGGCGATAGCGCAAAAACTACAGCCCGGCCCGTGGTGGTGGTACAGCCCACTGTAAGCCAGGAGCCTATACCTGTGGAAGCCAGTGGGGTGCTGGCCTCAAAGACGGAGAGTAAACTGTCGTTTAAGATTGGTGGTATTATTAGTAGTATACGCGCCGACGAGGGGCAGTATGTGCAGCAAGGGCAGTTGCTGGCTGCACTTGACCTGTCTGAAATTAATGCCAGTGTGGTTCAAGCACAGAATGGTGTTGATAAGGCCAAACGAGACCTGGCCCGTGTACAAAATCTGTACCGTGATTCAGTGGCTACGCTTGAGCAGGTACAGGACCTGACTACGGTGCTTGAGGTGGCTAAAGCTGATTTGCAAGTGGCTACTTTTAACCGTAAGTATGCTGAGATTAGGGCACCTTTTAGTGGTAAGGTGTTGCGCCGTATGGCAGAGCGTGGTGAGCTGGCCGCCCCAGGTGCACCGGCATTTGTATTGGCCAATACTACCAATGGGGCCTTTGTGATGCGTATAGGCGTAGCCGATCGCGATATTGTAAGGCTGGCCCTGGGTGATACGGCCACCGTGCGATTTGATGCCTGGCCCGGTAAGGCGTTCAGTGCTGAGGTGACTGAACTGGCCAGTGCCGCCGACCCACGGACAGGTGCTTTTGAGGTGGAGCTGACTATTGCCAACAGCCGCTATGGTTTGCGCAATGGGTTTATAGGCAAGGTGTTGTTGTACCCCTCGGCCCAGGCGCCCTATTATAAGTTGAGCATGGATGCCCTGGTTGAGGGTGAAGAGGCACTGGCCCGTGTGTTTGTGTATGATAGCCAGGCTAAAACGGCACACAGCATTACTGTAAGGCCAGACCATATTGGTGAAGATTTTTTTACTGTGCTTGCAGAAGAAACACGCATTAACCAACCTGTAATCACTATTGGGGCTGCTTACCTTTCTGAAGGCAGCCAGGTAACTACTGTTAAACCCTAAGCTTATGCAATTACCTAAGTTGGCAATAAAGAATTACCAGTTTGTTGTGATACTGGTGTTTTTGGGGCTGCTTATAGGCTTGAATGCCTTTATGACCATGCCCCGCTCTGAAGACCCTAATACTACTTTCCCTATTTATACAATTGTAGCGGTGTACCCTGGAACGGGGCCAGAAGATATTGAAGAGCTGGTGGTAGACCCCATTGAGGAGGTGCTGGAAGAGATTGGCGATATTACTGAGGTGTTTACTACGATTGAAGATGGCCTGGCAGTGTTGCGTATTGAAGCAGAGTATGGTATTGATGTAGAAGAGGTGTATGATGAGATTGTGGTAGAGGTGAATGCCATTCGTGACGAGCTGCCTGATGGGTTGTATAGTCTTGATATTGACCGGGTAAACCCCACTGAGCGTGTGATTATGAAGCAGTATGCGCTAACCAGTGATGAGCTGCCCTATAACCGTTTGCACGATTATGCCGAGGGCCTGGAGTACGAGATAGAAAAGATTAAAGGTATTAATACGGTAGAGATAGAGGCTTACCCTGAAGAAGAGGTGCGGGTGTCGTTAGATTTTCAGGAAATGGCCCGCCGCAATATTGCTTTAAAGCAGGTGGTAGGCATTTTACAGGGTAACAATACCAATATACCGGGTGGTGAAATTAAAGCAGCTGGTAAGTCATTCACTATTCGGTCTAGTGGAGGCTACAAAACCATTGAAGCAATTGGTGCTACGGTGGTGAGCAGTAATGGCAGCCAGGTGGTGTACCTGCGCGATATTGCCGATGTGCGGTTTGATTATGAAGATATACGCTGGAAGGGCCGATATAATGGAGAACGGGCCATTTTTGTTGCAGTTACGCAGCTTGAGGGCGAGAATGTGCTGCGCCTGACTGAGGCACTTGATGCCACGGTAGCAAGTTTTAAGGCCAACCTGCCCGATGCAGTTCAGTTAATATCAGGCTTTGAACAGGCAGATGCTGTGCGCAACCGTATTTCAGACTTTTTTGTGAACCTGATACAGGGTATTTTGTTGGTAGGGGCAGTTATTTTCCTGTTTCTTGGTTTTAGGCCGTCGCTGGTTATTATGACGGTAATACCCCTTTCTATTATGATGGCTATTGGTGCATTAGACTTTAGTGGGTATGCACTACAGCAAATTTCAATTGCGGCCCTGGTTATTGCCCTGGGCCTGCTGGTTGATAATGGCATTGTGGTGATAGAAAATATAGTGCGGTTTAGAAAGGAAGGGCATAGTATTTTGCAGGCTGCTGCTAAGGGCACCGCAGAGGTAGGTTTTGCTGTGGTGAGCAGTACTATTACTACCTTACTGGCTTTTGCCCCACTGGCCATGTTGAACAGTGGCCCCGGTGATTACCTGCGCTCATTACCGGTAACAGTGATTTTGGTGTTGTTGTTTTCATTGGTGCTGGCCTTAACGTTTACACCTATTTTAGCCGGCAAAGCCCTGAAAAAAGAGGCCAAGGTGCGTTGGGTAGACCGCCGCATTGCTGCTTTTATTGATAAGGTTTATAGACCGGTACTGGCATTTGCCATTAAGCGCCCTATTGTGATTATATTACTTGCCACGGCTAGTTTTGTGGGTAGTGTGATGTTGTTTCCCTCTATAGGGGTGAGCTTTTTCCCAACGGCAGATAAGCCCCTGCTGCTGATTGAGGTGGAGACACCAAAAGGGAGCAATATTGATGCTACAGATGAAGCTGTACGTTATGTAGAGGCTATTTTGGATACTACTACTTATGTAGACAGTTATTTTAGTAATGCTGGCCATGGCAACCCCATGGTATATTATAACCGCAGGGGTATTCAGTACAAGAAAGATTTTGGGCAATTGCTGGTTAATTTTAAAGGGTGGGATCCTGCCCGTTTTTACCAAACGCTGGCTGATTACAGACGTATTTTCAGTACTTATGCCGGGGCACGCATTACATTTAAAGAGCTGAAAAACGGCCCTCCATTCAGAGCGCCTATTGAAGTGCGGGTGCTTGGTGAGAATTTGGATACATTGAAGGTACTGGCAGCTGAGCTAGAGGAAACAATCAGGAAAACACCTGGCACTTTGAATGTTTTTAACCCTTTACGGGTGAATAAGACTGATTTAAAGGTAGCTATTAACCGCGATAAGGCAGGGATGATAGGCCTACCCCTGGCTGATATTGATTTGGCTGTACGGGCCAGCCTTGCCGGCCTGCAGGTAGATGAGTTGACGATGGATGATGGGGAGAAGTACCCTTTAATTGTGCGGATGCCATTTGATGAGCAACCTACTATTGATGATTTTAATAAGGTGTACTTTACTACACAGGCAGGGGCGCAGGTGCCATTGCGGCAGGTTGCCAATATTACTTATGAGCGGGCTGTAACTGAGATTTTACACTTTAACTCGCAGCGTTGCACTGCCGTAACGGCCGATGTGGTAGATGCTGATAAGACTGCGGTTATTACCCAGGATGTGATTGCCAAGTTAAATGATAACCTGCCTGAAGGCTACAGTTATTATATAGCGGGTGAGTATGAAACCCAACAGGAGTCATTTGGTGACCTTGGTGGGCTGCTGCTGGTGGCTATGATAGGTATTTTTGCCGTGCTGGTGTTACAGTTTAGGTCGCTCAGGCAGCCACTTATTGTGTTTTCAGCCATACCGTTGGCTATTACAGGCTCTTTTGTTGCTTTGTATTTAACCGGCTGGTCGTTTTCATTCTTTGCTTTTGTGGGTTTTATAAGTCTGGTGGGTATTGTAGTGAATAACTCGATTATTCTGGTTGATTATACCAACCAGTTAATTAAAAGTGGGAAAGATAAAATTGAAGCCCTGATGCAGGCCTGTGAAACACGCTTTACCCCAATTGTGCTGACAACTACAACCACTATTCTGGGATTGTTGCCACTTACCCTTTCAGCTACCGGGCTATGGTCTCCTTTAGGGTGGACGATTATAGGGGGCATGGTATCATCTACTTTTTTAACGTTATTGATTGTGCCCATTTTGTATAAATGGCTTACCAACCCTGCTACTGTTATAGGCCGAGTAGATGAATAGGTTATGTATTAGATTGATCAAGATGCTTTTATACTGTTTTGAAAAACCTGTGCTTACAGCGCAGGTTTTTTTGTTGTATAAACACTGTGCGGTTTGGTTGCTTAGGTGGGTTAGTTTGGTTTATTTTTATTATACCGTTGTTGAGTAGTTGTTTGTTACCCTAATTAAGTATGCGATGTATGCTAAAATGTACACTAGTAGGTTGTTGTGGGCCCTGGGTTTGAGTTGGTTTGTTAGCCTGGTTGGTTATGGCCAGCAGGCTTATAGAAATGCCACGAGCAATGAGCCCCATTATGCCAATTTGTTTTTTAGGGCAGGTGGCTTTGCCGTGGTTGACCCTGAGCAGCAGTATGCGGTTGGCATAAGGCCTGCTATTGATTATTATGGCCGTAAAGCGCCCTTTGCGTTGCACTTTGCACTTGAGCGCAGTATAACAGACAGCAGGGATAGCGATGCCGAAGACGCAACAACCATTAGTGCCAACGAGGTGCAAAGGTACCAACGCACAACTGCAGGAACTACACTGCTGCTTTTTGATAAGGTGCTGAGTAGCGTAAAGCGTATTGACGTTTACAATTCAAAAAGCACTAAAAGCACAGAAACCACGGTGCCATTTGAGGTGCGCATGCTTATGGGTATACGGGGGGGCTGGCAACAGGAAAAGTACACTTTAGGACTAGTTGATGCTACTGATGGTACGATTACAGCTGCTGATGGTACTGTGTTTGGCGAGGGAGCACAAGCTTCTAATCAAGGCAATGTGTTTGTGCCCGTAGAGAATAATATGATTTACTTTGGCGGGAGTATTACTACTTTCAGGGGCTTAATTGTTGATTTGAATAAGTATACTTCAAAAAGTAATTATGCGCTTTTTGCTTTTTATGCTGATGTGCTTTTTACGTTAAACAATACTTTAGACCTGTTAGAAGTTGGCCCAATACAGTATGATCTGGTTAGTACAGGTGCATCAGGCTTTGATGAGAGTAACCTTGGTTACCGTGCTGGTATTGAGTTTATTACAGGGCGCCGTTTTGGAGCAACATTTACGGTTGAAGGGGGCAAACGCCCAGGGTTAGGTGAGAATTTATGGTATGTAAAGGCTGGTATAGGTTTATCATTGCATGGTAATACAATTGATCCGCCACAACGTAAGTAAAAAATTGGTAAGAGGCTGTTTTAAGCCTGTGTACTGACCACAATGGTGTCTTTGCTGAGTTCAATACGGAACAGGCTGCCCTGATTAGGCTTTGATTGTACGGTAATGTTACCGCCCATTTTGTTTACAGCCTCTTTAGCAATGTAAAGCCCCAGGCCAGACCCTTTAGAGGTGTTGGTAGCCCTGAAGAACATATCAAATATTTTATCGGCATATTTTTCCATAATGCCCTGACCATTGTCTTCTACTTCAATAATGAAAGAGTCTTTTTCATCTTTGGCCACAATACTTACAAAGGGTTGCTCTTCACGGTCAAATCGTTGAAACTTAATGGCGTTTGATATGAGGTTGTTCAGAACCATTTTCAGCCGGAGTTTGTCTGCGCTAATCTCGATGTCTTCATTGATGTCAAGATTGAAGTTAATCTCATCAAAGCGGTCTGAGAATTTGAGATTTTCCAGAATTTCTTTTACCAGACCACTCAAGTGAATTACTTCATATTGTAGTTCAATGCGAGAGTTTCTTGAAAAGTTAATAATTTCATTAATAAACTGATCTAGCTTGTTGATGCTTTTTTCCATCAGGTCAAGGTAGTAAAGCACCCCATTGTTGTCAGTTTCTATTCTAATCACATTCACTAAGCCCAGGATTGATTTCAAAGGAGCGCTCAAGTCGTGACTGGCGCTATACACAAAGCGGTCCAGCTCTTTGTTGGTTCGTTCTAGTTCCTGGTACTGGTTGGCCAGCATTTCATCAGCCTTTTTCTTATCAATAACGAGTTGCCACTCACGTAAGGCGCGCTGGGCAATTCTTGGCATATCTCTAAAAATGCTGTCTGATTTTACGATATAATCAAGGGCTCCCAGCTTCATGGCCTCTACGGCAATTTGTTCGTCACCTTGGCTGGTCATGAGTACTACAGGGTAATGCATATTTTCTTTAGAGGTATTTAAAAGCTCTATGCCTTTACCATCGGGTAGCTTGAAGTCAGTAATGACCAGGTTAGGAATTGTTTTACCGATGTATGCCTTAGCGTCTCGCAGGGTATGAACAGCATCAATTTGCATTTGGTCTGGTGCAGACTCAAAGTACCTTTTTATAATTTCAGCATGTGCAATTTCATCTTCTACCAATAAGATTTTTGCCATGTTGTTGTTCATACCCGCTTGTTAATTGATGATACGTTCACTTTTCTGTGCTGCTGTTCAGGTTAAGCCAATAATAACCCAGATCGTTCATTAATTTGATGAACTCGTCGAAATCTACAGGTTTTACCAAATAGCTGTTGGCATAATGTTCATAGGCCGTATTTACATCTATTTCTGCCTTGGAGGTAGTTAAGATGATTACCGGTATTTTCTTGGTATCTTCAGTAGCTTTGATTTCTCGTAATACTTCAAGCCCCCCAATGCGAGGCAACCTTAAGTCTAAAAGAATAATATGAGGACGTGGAAAGGCCTCTTTATCTGAGTAAGAAGCACGGTTAAAGATAAAGTCTAGGGCAGCTTCACCATCTGATATATGGTATATTTTATTGTGGATTTCATGATCTTCAAGGCTTCTCATGATCAATTCTGCATGTGCAGGGTTGTCTTCTACTAACAAAACCTTCAATGGGTTGTCCTTTGAGATCCTTTTATTCTTGTTATCTATGACTACCATAAGACTAAAATATTAATTTTAACGACTTTTTTTATAAAGAATCAGGCTAATCCTTGAATTACTTATGGGTAGTTTCGATAAGTAGGATAATATGGCCTATGACCCAACTTGAATTGTAGAGAAAAACTTATGGTATGTAAAGTAAGCTTTAATAAAGATTTTTATACCAGATGTTCAGGCTTTCACATTTTTAACGACTGTTTATGATGTTGCTAATGTAGTTAATTAGTAGCAGTTGAGGTTGGTAAGCCAGTTTTTAAGTACTCGCTTGGTGTTTGCCCTGTACTTTTTTTAAATGCCCGGTTAAAGGTGGTTTTGGAACTGAACCCTACCTTGTAGGCCATTTCAAGTACTGTTTTTTCTTTGTTTTCAGTCAGGCTTACTAATTGTTTGAATTCAGCAATACGATGATGATTAATGTAATCATAAAAGTTTTTGCCAAAGCCTTCATTCAAAGCGCGCGACATTTGTTGTGGGTTAACGTGGCAGATTTGTGCCAGGTGGTTTAGTGTAAGCTTTGGGTTAAGGTAGGGTTTATCTTTTGCCATTACCTCTTGAATTTGTCTGGTCAGAAAAAAGTGTTCGGTTTTTTGCGTATGGTTGCTGGCAAAGTTAAAGTAGTCACTTTTTGCGCCTGTCATGGCAGTAAATATTATACCTACATACCCCCCTAAAAGTAGCCAAACTATATATCCAGTAATGTTTGCTGCGGCTGTTGTATCAGTACGTATAAGATGGCTGGCTGCAGGTAAAAGCAGGCCAGAAGCCCAGATGATAAGTGTAATGGTTGTGTAAAACAAGAGTATTTTACCATACTTTATTACTGGTTGTGCCAATTGGCTTTGCAGGTTTTCTGAGCGGGTGCGGTTCCAAAGCTTAACACTAGCCAGGCAGTAAACCAGGGCTATGGTAAAAGCAATGCCGTACCCTAATGCAAACACCCAATTGAGTTGACCATGCCTGATTAACTCATTGATTGTGTTGCTGCTGCTGATTAGTAATGGCAGCAGCAGCACTAATAAAACCGCAAAGGGGGCAGTATGCAGCCAGTCTTTAAACTGTGCCTTGTGGCGTTTGGCCAATAATGCCAACAAGTAGTGGTAGAGGGTTGGGGGTATAGTTAGTAAACCTAGAAAGGGCAATAAGGCAAGTTTGGTATGATGGGCAAAGGCCCATGGTTGCATGATTAACAGTTGAGCCCCTAAGGTGAAGCTAATACACAATAGTGCCAGGAACGCCATGCGGCTAGCGTACTTTTGTTTAAACTGATTTACCAATAGCGCCAGTAGAAACACCCCAATAGTAAAGGGTACAGCCAATGTGGTGGTATAAAGCTGTTTGAACGCGGTAGGTAAATCAAGCCAGGCCTTGATGAATACTATCTCCTCGCCGGCACGAGGTATTTCTCTGGGGCGGTTTTGGTATATTGCTCTACGATATTGCTTTGGGGTACCATTGCTGTTACACTCTGCCATAAGGGCACTGCCTCTGTTAAACAGGTAATAAACGGTATCTGCCTCTGATGATATGTTGATGTAATAGCTGCCATCACTACTTTTTTCAAGGCGGTATGATTCGTCGCCGTACTTCCATTGGTTAAATGTGCCACATAAATATAGGGATGCATCGGCGGGCGTGTTGTCTGGCACTTTAGAGACCAAAAAGTTAAAATAACGGGGTGGGGCCAGGTCTTCCCAACCAAGTACATTGGTGTGAATGGTCATGCTGGTATAGTCTCTTGAAATAAACTCTCGGTTGGTAATCATCTCGCCTCTCTCGTTTCCTTCAACAGTTTCCCAACTGCCTCTAGTAATTTTGAAGCTTAACGTATCTAGCATAAAAGGTAGTCTGAGGTGCCAATTGCCATCATCTCTTAGTTGAAATTGATAAAGCAGGTCTCGTGGGTTCCAATCGTTAAAGTTACCAGTAAGGAAGAGTTGGGTGTTTGCGGGTGTATTGATGGGCAACCGGTCAATAAATATGTCATAGTAGCTGGTAGTAGCCAGGTCTTCCCAAGACTGAATACGTGCAGTAACCTTGGTGGGTACATCAATTGGGCCAACCACCAGTCTGTCTGCAATGAGCTTACCAATTTTACTGCCCTCTACAGAAGGCCAGCTGCCGCGAGTAAATTTATACCGTAGGGTATCTGATTGTAATGGAAGGGTAAGGGCATAAGAACCATCAGGTTGTTGTTGAAGCAAATAATCGGGGTGGGCGGGGTGCCAGTTGTTCAGGTTACATGCCATGTAAACTTGAGCATTAGCAGGCGTGTTTGTTGGGACTTTAATAACACTAATTGTTAGCTGGGCGTACAGCGTACTGGCAGTGAGCAATGAGAGAACAGTTAAAAGGCAAATTTTTACATTGCAGGGTAGCACAGTGTATATATTTTGAGCAAAGTGTTGCATGGTAGGCCATTAATTAAAATCAGGCCCCTGCTATTGATCAATAATGATAATAAAATTGGCCATAAAATGGGCTATGTTTCATTGTTTTTACGCTTACCTTAGCTGTAATTAAAACAAGTACTTATGTTACTGGCTATAGATATTGGGAATTCAAATGTTGTCGTAGGGCTATGGCTTGAAGGGCAATGGGTATACAGTTTTAGGTTGGAGAGTAATCAAAGCTATGAGCCAAGGGATGTGGAGATGCACATTCGTGATTTTTTTCTAGAGCACGACATACATTTGAATGAGATCAAACGGAGCGTGTTGTGTAGTGTAGTACCCGCCTTGACGCCTATAGTACAGGCGGCGCTTGAAAGGCTGCTGGGCACAAAACCTTTGATGGTGGGCCCCTCATTGTATGGTCGCTTAGCTATTCATGTAAATAACCCTGCTGAGATGGGCGCTGACCTGGTAGCAAATGCCTCTGCAGCTTATGACCATTTTAAGGCTACCTGTCTTGTGGTTGATTTTGGCACTGCTTTGACGGTAACTACCGTGGGTGCTGAAGGCCACATATTAGGTGTGGCCATTGCGCCAGGCATTCAAACAGCCATGAAAGCCCTTGCTGGTAATACGGCCAAGCTACCTGAAATACCCCTTAAAGTACCCACTTCAGTTTTAGGTAAGAATACAATTCACGCCATGCAGGCTGGAATTTTATTAGGTTACGAAGGGCTGGTAAAGGCATTGGTAAGCAAAACAGAAGCTGAAATTGGGCAGCCGGCAATGAAGCTGGCTACGGGTGGCCTGGCACATACAATGGCTGGCCTTTCTGATTATTTTGATGCCATTATGCCTATGCTAACGCTTGATGGGCTAATTGTAATAGACAGGCAATTTAGAGCTAAAAGTTAATTGGTTTGAAGTATTAGTAGGGTTAGATCACTTCAAAGTGCTCAATTCGGGTATTTTCTAACATATTCATTTCGTCTCGTACCAGCTTATCTTTGTTCCATTCGTTATCCATAAATTTCCTTACAGCGTCTATGTTTTCCCAGGTAGTAACCATTACAAAGTCGTTGTCATTCTGAGAAATTGGCTTTCCGGTTACTACATTTACTATTCCTTCTTGCACCTGCATATATGGAATGGCCTCATAGCGAAAAAAGTTTTCAAAATCTTTTTTAAGTTCAGGTTTTACGGTGGCTTTAAATATCCTGACGACCATTGGTTTTAATTTTCTGCTTTGTTAAATCACTGTTGGCACTCCTCAATTTGATATCTCTTGCTATTGATTATTTTTTTAATAAGCTGATAGATAAGTTTTTATTGAGAGAAAGGCCTTACAAATAGTTAACAATTTGTTATAAATAAAATGATAAACTCAAAGATAGATTAAAAATGCGATTTGTTCTAAGCAGGTCAGGTACCTATGGGGCCTTATTCTTTTCCGAAAATACTTTTTAGAACTACCTCACGATAGCTTTTACCAATGGGTAATTGCTTACCTGCGAGATAAACCAGGTTGCCTTCTAACATTTCAATTTTTAGCGTATTCACAATAAATGATTTATGAATGCGCATGAACTGGCCATTTGGTAACGAAGCCTCCAGGTTTTTGAGCGATTCTAACACTATAATTCGCTGGTTGGGTAGGTGGAATGCCACATACTCTTTCATGCCTTCTATGTAGAGTATGTCTTTTAGCCAAACCTTATGCATTTTGTGGTCGGCTTTTAGGGTGATGTAGGGGTTGGATTGCTTGTTAACTGTATTTGCCTGCGGGACTGCATTTGAATTTAAACTGGCTGCCCGTTCAAGCTGAACCAGGCCAATTGCTTTATTGGTAGCCTGAATGAATCGCTCGAAAGAGAAAGGCTTCAAAAGGTAGTCAATGGCATTGAGTGTATACCCTTCAAGGGCATAGTCAGGATAGGCAGTAGTAAAAATGACTTTGGGTGTCTGAGGTAATGTTTTCAAAAATTCAGTACCCGTGAGTTCTGGCATTTGTATATCAAGGTAAATCAATTCAACAGGTTGCTGCTGCAAGATACCTAGTGCTTCTAACGGGTTTTTACAAAGTCCTGCTACCTCTAATACTGGTACTTTAGCAACAAAGTTTTCTAGCAGTGTACGGGCCAGCTGCTCGTCGTCAACAATAAGGCAGTTTATTTTACTCATAGTAGTATGCTTAGTTGTGCTGTAAACTGCTGTTCTGTTTTGTCAATGAATAGCTCATGCCTTTGCGGGTAGAGTAGCTGCAACCGGCGGCGCACATTTTCCAGTCCAATGCCACCAACGCTGTCTTTTGTATAGCTGAGTTCTGGCACACTGTTTTTAATTGTAAAAATGAGTTGCCGGTTTGAAAGGGTGAGTTCAATATTGATCCAGCCGTTAACAAGGTCTTCAATTTTGCTGTGTTTAAAGGCATTTTCAACAAAAGGTACAAATAGCATAGGTTCAATCATATCGCTACTTGAAACTATGGGTAAGGTTAGTTTAATGTTTTGTATCTGGTCGTCTTTGAGTTTCATCAAGTCAACGTAATTACGAATAAAGGCTAGTTCTTTGTTGAGGGGTACTTTTTCCTGATTGCAGTCATACAAAATGTACCTGAGCATTTCAGACAGCTTTAGGATGGTATCTGGTGTTTTTTCAGATTGGATGAGAGACAGGCTATACACATTATTGAGTGCATTAAACAGGAAGTGCGGGTTTATTTGCGACTTTAAAAAACGTAGTTCTGACTCTAGGCCTTCACTTTTTAGCCGTTGTGCTTCTTTCTCGTTGTTCATTGCTATAAGCGAGGCTTTATAAGCTGTTGAAAGTAGAAACACACCGAGGGTAAGCATGAGGTTTACAGCCGATTTGATGAAATGGGGAGGCCTGGGAAAGTTGCCGCCAAAAGGAATGCCACGCCTGGGGCCAAAGTTGCCCCCCCCAAACTCTTTTAATTCTCTAAACTCTCTGAAGTCAGCTCTGCTGTATAGAAAGGGCCTGTTAAGGCCAATAGCCTCATAAGTAAAGTATAATAGTGTAAATAAGACTATTACTGATACCGCAAAATGAAGAAACCGCTTTTGCATGAAGTACTGAGGTACCAGCCATTGCATGTTGATGTAGGCTATAATGATTTGAGGTGAGATGAGTAAAAAGCCATACCATAGGGCCAGTGCGGTTTGAAGCCTATTGGCCAGTACAAAAACTATAACCAGGTAATAACCCGCCCAGAATATTAAATGTGATACCGACCTGGCGGGCAATATAGTTTTGAATGATATAGGAAATGGTTTAGACACAATTGATAGATGTTGTTTGTGAGTTTCGGGTACTGCCTATAGTGAACGTTAAAAGTAGGCTTTTTAACGAGTTGCATCAAAAATTTCAACCAGAGGGTCATACCTGCCTACCAACGTATTATGGACATCTACCAACAGGTTAGTACTGTAACTATTGGTTTTGGTAGTAGGGTATTTAGTCTTTTGTTTAAGTAAACCTGTTGTTGGTTGAATTGATTTTTGTAGAGGCATCTGAACGGCCATATTTGGCGTATCAGTTGGCAAGAAAACAAAAGATTTCAGAGAAAGTAAAAACACGGTAATGATGAAAAAGAGGATTTCAATGATTGCATTGTTTGCAGTAGCAGTAATATCAGGGGCTGCAGCAATTGCACAACCTGGCGGCCCAAAAAACAGCCATAAAAACCCGGAGGCTAGAAAAGCTGTACGTGCCTACATTGAAACAAATGTGTGGCCAATGGTAAGTGCTGAGCGTGCCAAGCTAGATTCAGAACTAAGCCCAGATGAACAGGCCCAGTTGGAGGCCATTAGGGGCGAACTAAAAGTAATGCATGATGAGTTCAGGGCTAACAGAACCAGGTTTGAAAGCGGGCCTTCTGAGCAACGACGTGAGCCCACCGAAGAGGAAAAGCAACAACGCAGAGAAAATATGAAAAAAGTGCGGCAGTTAAAGCAACAGGCCTGGGAAATTGTTGATGCGCATGAAACCACTGTATATGCCTTGTTAGATGGCATGGCTGACCTGAAGGAGCAGTGGCGTGAAGATATTCGAGGGATTATGGAAGAGCACCGCCCTGAAGATGCACCAGAACGTTCTAAACATAGTGAAAGGATGAACCATGGGCACAACGGGCGGTTTGGTGCCAGGGGACCGAGAGGCTTAAAGTTTATGCTGGGTAATATTGAACCTGTAGGCTTTGTGTTGCTTGACCCTAATAAACCTTTGCCGTTTCCTGATGATGATTTGGCGGGCGGCCAAGCCAAAGTATACCCCAACCCCACTTACACCAATGGAAACAAATTAACCTATGGGTTAACAGAAAAAGGTATAGTTACCATTGTTTTAATTGATGGGCAAGGCAACCATGTAAAGGAAATTGTCAATAAAGTAGAGAAGCCTGGCCAGTATGAAATTGAAGTAGATTTAGATGGATTGCAGGCTGGTACCTACTTTTATGAAATAATGACCCCTGCCGGACGAGAAACCATTAGGGTAATCAAAGAAGAGTAAGAGAAAGAAAAAATCATATTTAGGTGTATTCGTACTATTTCAAAAGGGCTGGAAATTTATTCCGGCTTTTTTTGTTGTTATCTGGTAAGTAAAAAAGTCACGGGCTGTTATTCTTTAGAATTTAATTTAATGGCTTGTTTAGCTAACTTACTCATAAAGAAACTGCTATTGTTTTTGCTGCAATTAGAGAAGGTAATATGATAGTTAAATTGCTATTTTTCATAGTTATAGATGTTGATTAGTTCTGTCTTCAAGTTAATTTCATGTTTGCTACTTGCCTATTACATTGCTATAATTGTAATCAAATTGTTAAGTAACTGTTAAGTTTCTTGTTTCTGCCTATACCAATGGCCAAAAAAAGCACACATAAGGTTTTTCAGGGGTATAAAAATATGATTGATGACAACCTGCAAACCGCAGCCACAAGGTTTGATGTTGAAGCCATTCATGAAGTTCGTTTGGGTATAAAACGCTTAAAGGCGCACCTACAATTTATCAGTGCATTGCGCCCTGAAAGGTTTAACTTTCAAAATGATTTTTTAGTGTTTCGCCGTTTGTTCAAGTCGGCAGCAGTGCTTAGAGATTTGCAGGTTCAACAGCAGCTTGCCCGGCGGTACGCGAAAGATTTGTCGCTAAACATAGCTGCCTATCAAAAGCATCTGAAAGAGCGAGAACTACGAACTCGTGAAACGTTTGTAGATGGTATGGTTCAGTACCGTGAAGCCTCATTAAAAGGCTTGCTCAAGAAGGTTAAAGAAAACACGTTATTCACTAAAACGGAGCTTGCACATAAGGGCCAAAAACTGATACTCAAAAAACTACAGCGGGTTAAAAAGTTACTTAGTGGTATAGAGTACCCTGCCCAGTTGCACGAAGTAAGAACGGAGCTTAAAGAGATTCATTACATAGTTGATTTTTTAAAGTTTTGCAGAATAGATATGCCTGATCAATACACTAATAAGCGAATTAAAAAGCTTGAAGGAAAGTTGGGCAATTGGCATGACAGGGTGGTATTGCTTCAGTTTATAGAAAATTTTGTGAGCAGCAACTTTAGTGAAGGAAAGGTACCAGCTCCTTATACTATTTTATTAGAGCAGGTACGCTTAGAATTGCGCCAATTAGAGACAAAGGTAAGAGAGCCGCTATACAAATTGTTAAAGCGAAGTAAAAAAGAGCTGGCATTTTATTAATAGTTGATTCATTTATATAGTCTTCTTACCCGCCATCTCGTCTAGTACACTCTTTAGCACCTGAGTAATTTGCGTGGCTTCTTGCCTATTGATTGAAGCAAAGCCCATTCGCAACGCATTCAAACCTTTACCCATCGAGTCATACCTCGTTCCATCGGCCATAATTACCCCTTTTTGCGCGGCCCTTTTAGCCACATCTGGTAATGGGTAGCGCTGGTTAAATTGTGCCCAAAGGGCCATGCCACCCTTTGGTATATTAAACTGTATTTTTTGGCTACCAATATTGTCAATTAATTGAACAAACAGGTCACGACGTTCTTTATACACTTTTAAAACCTTTCTGGTATGGTGTTGAATGGCGTCTTCTTTAAACATTCTTGCCAAAGCTAATTCGAGAATGTGGTCGCCCTGTCTGTCAATAATTCGCCTTAACATAGCTGCTTTGTGAATTACATTCTTTGGGGCCACCAGATAACCAACGCGCAAAGCTGGTGCAATTAGTTTGCATAAAGAACCAATGTATAATACATGCCCTTGCTGGTCGGCACTTGCTAGAGGTAAAATGGGGCCTCTGCCGTAATGGAAGTCAAAGTCATAGTCATCTTCTATAATTGCAAACCCATACTTTCGCGCCAGTTCAAGCAAATGAAGTCTGCGTTCGGCGCTTAAGGTTACGGTTGTAGGGTGATGGTGGTGGGGCGTTACATAAACAGCCTTTGGTCTATTTTTTGCGCATACTTGTTCTAGCGCTTTAGTATTAAGGCCATGTTCATCTACTTCAATTCGCAACAGGCTAGCGCCTGCATGTTGAAACGTAATATCTGTAGCAATGTAATTTGTGTTGCCTACGGCAACGGCCTGCCCATTTTTGAGTAATAATTGAGCACAAAGAAATATACCCATTTGGCTGCCTCTAGTAATCATTATGTTCTCATCAGTAATGCTTAAGCCCCTAGTGCTATTTAAGTAGGTGGCCAATTCCCGGCGTAGTACTGGATGACCGTGAAGCTCGCCATAGTTTAGCAATTGTTTTGATGAGGCAGTTTTAAGCACTGATCGGTAGGTGCGGGCCAATTCTTCAGTAGGAGCCAGGCGTACATCTGGAATACCATCATCAATTTGTAGCTGGTTGGCATCTTTATAAAGAGGCTGATCAAGCTCAGGTAAGTCATTTATAAGAAAAGAGGCTCGGTTTATTGAGCCATACTGTTTGGCTGGCTTTAGCACCTTTTTATCTACAGTAGGTAACTGTGTTGATACATACGTACCTTTTGAGGGTTGGCATTCTAGCCACCCCTGAGCATATAACTCATCATAAGCAGTTACCACAGTTTTACGATGCACCTGTAACAACACAGCCAATTGGCGGGTACCCGGCAATTGCGTACCTGGTGGTAGGTTGCCCGTTTGTACCTGCCTAATTACAGCATTTACAATTTGCATAAACAAGGGCTGTTTGTTGGCCCGGTCAATTTGAATTAAGGTGCCAAAGGGTAACATTTTGTGTGGTTCTGAGGGTTAGCCAAGTCGTAACCGGACTACTGAGTTTAATAAAACTGGCTGCTTTAGGTAGTCCTGTAAATGTATTTATTTGCATTAAAGATTTCAAATATGGAACAGTCATTTAATGTAACTGATTTAAACCGGGTTAAACGCGCGCCAAACCGAGGTAGTTATGATAAGCAAAAGGTTTTTACAATATTAGACACTCATTTTCTTTGTCATGTTGGCTATGTTTGGCGGGGGCAGGCCGTGATAATACCTACTGCTTATGGGCGTATTGAAGAAACTGTTTATTTACACGGTGCGTTGAAAAACCGTATGCTTACAAGCTTGGTAGAGGCCGGCCAGGGTAGTTTAACAGTTACACATACTGACGGCTTGGTTATGGCCCGGTCTATTTTTCACCATTCTATGAATTACCGCTCGGTAGCTGTATTTGGTGCAACACGCATTGTTAATGAGGGCCAGGAAAAGTATAATGCTGTAAGGGCAATTAGTGACAATGTGTTTCAAGGCAGGTGGGACGAGGTACGGCAGCCAAATGAGGCCGAAATGAAGGCTACTCTGGTAGTGGCTATTGATATTGAACATGCCTCAGCAAAAGAACGCACCGGGCACCCATCTGACGATGCAGCTGATTACGAATTAAATGTATGGGCTGGTGTAATTCCATTTCAAGTTACTATGCTCCCGCCAGTAGACGATGCTCAACTAGCAAAAGGTATACACCCAAGCCCTATAATCATAAATGGTATTGAAGCATTTAATGAGGAATAGGTAAATTATCTACCTTCTTCAACATGAGGTTTGATGAGCTGCATTACCAACTTTCTGTAAGTCTGTAGCTTAACATATCTGTTACGGTAGGCTACTGATAAAACTATACCGTATAGTATTAAAATAGCCACAACTATATACATACCATAATTTTGCCAAAATGAAGGTGATGGAGCATATTGCGCTGCTACTTGCTTTTGCACTTGTTCTATCTGCGCCAGGTTGTATTGGGTTTCCATATTAGAGAGTAAGGCTACTCGTTCACTCTGTAGGCGATTGGAGAGTTGAATGAATGGGGCTGCATCATGCAGCTGCTGTCTATTCATATACCAATTACCCAAGGCTTGTGAGAGAGCAACTAGCTCAGCAGTGTATTTAGATTCATCAACCTGATAATTGTTCAATGCTTCTTTCCAAATGGTAATGCCATCTTTCTGGTGCCTTTGCAGATAGTTGCCATAAGTATACATGCCGTAGAGATACAGATGGTTATCAGGGTGTTGCCGAATAACGGCGGCCGCCTGGTCGTAGTATTGTGCGGCTTCTTTTGGTTGTGCCAGCTCTTCTGCGGTATTGCCCAACAGTAAAAGGTAGCTTATCAATGCAGGAGGGTTTTCTAACTGAAAGCGTTCTCGCATGGCTTTTATATACGATTTTGCTTCAATAAACCTGCCGGTTGTACTACACACTTCAGCCAGCCTATCTAAGTTATACTGAATCATAAGGTCATAACCAGACTTTTCTGCATACCGCAATGAAGCTTGAAAGCTGTTTTCTGCTTGAGGGAATTCTTGCTTAAGTAAATAAGCTTTACCTAACCGAAAGTGGCTTAATACCAGCCAGTTATTTTTATTGGCTTTTGTGTAATACTTCAAGGCACCCTGCAAGTGGTTAATTGCCCTGTCATATTGTTTCATTCTTGTATACAATACGCCTAATTGGTGGTTGGCATAGGCCACCTCATTGGCTTTTTGTGTAGACATAATGACTGATAAATGGCATTCAAGCGCCTCTAGCAATAGGTTTTTTTCTACATATACACGCCCTTTTTGGTTAAGGATGCTAGCCCTATATTGAGTTAGCCCATGCTTATGGGCTATTTCTTGTGCCTTAATTATTAAATTAAGAGCTGAATCAGTTTGGGTAAGCTGTGATTTAGATGCTTCTAGAAGGTTTAAAACATCTTGTGCAGGGTTTATATTTCTTGATGGATGTTTTTGACAAGCAACGAGAAAAAATAACAGCAAGTAAATAGGTGTAAGATTCTTCATATACTGTAAACTATCATGTTACATTAACAAAGATATCAATAATACCGACTTGCTGTTATTAAAATATTATTCTAACACTATATTGATTGGTTTGCTTACATCTTACTGATTAGGTGGATCATCCGTACCAGTAGTAGGTGGATCATTAGGCGGGTTTGGCGCTTCTGGGCCTGTATCACAATCAGGGCATCCGCCGCGTAGTTTACTTTGTTGAATTGCACTTAGTGCATTGAATGTCGGAAATACACGTTGCTTTTTCATAAGAATTGAAGTTTACGTTTAAATGGATATAGAGAATTATTAATTTATAATACTAGGTTAGTTATGGTTATAGACTTTAAACGGCTTTTATTGAAGTTTAATGGGATATATACCAGCGGCTAAATATTGAGCAATGTTTAGTTATTTGATTTATGAATATGTTATTTAGGTTTGCAATTATTGTTTGAATTATATGCATATATTTTGTGGTGAGTTGAGCAAGTGCTAAAACTACAGGATATGCAAATGGCTAAACACTACAGTTTCTGTTTGCAGAGCCTCAATTTTATTCCTCTTAATTCTTACCTCATAAATGAATGGTGTAGTGCTTTACTTTAGTAAGATGTCACTTATAAGTAATAACATGTGTATGTTAATATTACGCAATGTAATAATATAATTACATATGACAATTTTTTATGCTATGAAATAAGATCTTAAATAAAGGTGAAATAGGCTGGTGAGCTTTTATTCTGAGAAGTGAACAAAAATTGGCTCAAGAAAAAAATAGAATAAATTATATCTAAACAAGTGCGGTACGCTCTGATGCTTCGATTTTATGCATTTATAAACCTGTTATTTCGGTGGTTTGTATTCAAAAGTAAGGCTTTGCTTTACTATTAGGCTAAGTGATCTTGGGCATGAGTGCCAATAGCTAGATATTAAAAAAAGCCACTGGGTTTCCAGTGGCTTTTTTTGAGTGCCAAATGGGGTATTTACCTTAGTCTAGCCCACAATGCTTTGTAGTTTCATGGCAACGCTCATGTCACCACTAACTTTTAACTTACCAGCCATGAATGCATTCATCGGGGCAAGTTCACCACTTAGCATGGCATCTAAGTCAGCTTTTTCAAGGTTTACGGTACAGTCTGCTTCAAGCTCATCATTGCTTACTTGGTTGCTTCCATTGTTTCCGTCAATAATGATTACCCCTTCACCCATAACAAACTTTATGGTGTTGTTTAAAGGGGCTGCTTCATCAGCCCTTTTTTTGAGGGCTTCAGTGGTTGCTTCTAAACTCATGAGATTATTGTATTTAATCGGTTTTGATGGTACTTCGTCAGTTAATTCTGGTTGTTGCCCATTTGTATGCCTACTGGCTTTTTTAGGGCCAGCTTGTTGATAGTTCTGATCATCAATGACCATTTTGGCAATGATTTCTCGCATAATCTCCGAGCTGCCACCGCCTATTGTACCAACGCGGCTGTCTCTAAACATCCGTGCTATTTTGTACTCTTCCATATACCCATATCCACCAAAGAACTGCAGGCACTGATACATGGTTTTATCTGATAGCTCAGTAGCCAGCAGCTTGGCCATTGAGCATTCTTTTACCGCATACTGATTGTCGTTATGCAGCCTGGCGCAATGATACACAAAAGCACGTGTTGACTCAATCTCGGCCGCCAATTGAGCTACCCTGTGCCTCAGTACCTGAAACTTATTAATAGGCCTGCCAAAGGCTTGCCGCTCGGCCATATACTGCAGGGCATACTGTAGGGCGTGGTCAGCAGCTGCAACTGCGCTAATGGCCCCGGCTAGTCTTTCGGTTTGTAAACCTCCCATTAAGTAGTAAAAGCCGTTACCCTCTTCACCTATTAAGTTTTCAACGGGTACTTTTACATCGTCAAAATTGAGTTCGGCCGTGTCAGAGGCATGCCACCCTAACTTTTTAAGCTTTCTGGCACTAACGCCTTCTGCATTGCGGTCAATTACCAACAGGCTCACCCCGGCCGAACCGGCCTCAGGGTTGGTTTTTACTACAGTAATTAAAAAATCACCATAATAGCCATTGGTTATGAATGTTTTTGAACCATTCACAACATAATGATCTCCATCGCGGATGGCCCTGGTTTGGATGTTGGCTGCGTCAGAGCCTGCTCCAGGCTCAGATATGGCAATTGAGCATATCTTTTCACCACTAATGGCACCTGTCAGGTATTTTTCTTTCAGGAAGTCAGATCCGTATTTATACAGGTATGGCGAGGCCATGTATTGCTGCACGCTGGGCGTGATAGAAAACCCGCCAGAAAAGCACCGGGCAGTTTCTTCAAGAAATACAACGCTAAAGAAAAAATCTGCATTGGCACCGCCATACTGTTCAGGATAATTCAAGCCCAGGTAACCCAGGCTGCCAAATTTAGCCCAAAGGTTTTTGGGTATGCGCTCGTCAGCCTCCCATTGGTCAATATTGGGTGTCACTTCTTTGTCCAGAAAGTCACGCAGCCCTTGCCTAAACAGATTATGCTCTTCAGTAAAATAGTTGCTATAAATAGTGTTTTGCATAGTGTTAATCAGTGGTAACCGGTGCACGGTATACCGCCCGGTCTATTGTTGTTTTTGCAATGATTTCTTTCATAATTTCAGATGAGCCACCACCAATGGTGCCTATGCGGGCATCTCGCCACATGCGCGCGGCCTGGTATTCTTCCATATACCCATAGCCACCCAAAAACTGAATGCATTGATAGGTTACGGTATCGGCAAGCTCAGTGGCCATGAGCTTGGCCATGGCTGCCTGTTCTGTAATTTTAGTGCCTTGTTGGTACAGGGCACATAAATGGTAGTTAAAATAGCGGGCACGCTCAACTTCAGTAGTAAGTTGAGCTATGCGGTGGCGCAATTCTTGAAAGCGTGTTAATGGCCTACCAAAGGCGGGTCTTTGCCCCATGTAGTCAAGGGCGTACTCCAGGGCGTACTCGCAGCTGCCTATGGCCGATACTGCCATGACCAGCCGCTCAAGAGCAAAACGTTGCATGATGTAGTAAAAGCCCATCCCAACTTCGCCAAGTAGGTTAGTGGTAGGTACTTCTACATGATCTAAGCTAATCTCACCTGTGTCTGAGGCATGCCAACCCAGCTTTTTAAGTTTAGTGGCCGTGAGTCCGGGGCTGTCGCGGTCTATCACCAACAGGCTAAGCCCTGCTGCCCCGGTACTATTCGGATCAGTGCGGACGGCCACCACCAGAAAATCACTCAGCACACCATTGGTAATAAATGTTTTTGACCCATTCACGATGTAGTTTTGGCTTGTTTGAATGGCTTTAGTTTGTATGGCGGCCACATCAGAACCACCGCCGGGCTCGGTCACGGCCAGGCAGCCAAACAAGTCGCCAGCAATACCGCGTGTCAGGTACTTTTGTTTTAGTGCCTCGCTGCCGCTGGCATTGATATGGGCCAGAGCCAATAAGGGGTGCGCCATAATAGAAGCAGCAAAACCCCCTGAGTTACAGCGGCACAGCTCTTCAAGCATAACGGTCACATAAAAAAAGTCTAAACCCAGCCCACCGTAAGCCTCAGGGTAGTTCAGGCCAAAGCAGCCCATATCACCAAACTGCTTCCAGATTGAGCGAGGCAGTTCACCATCAGCTTCCCATTGATCTATGTGGGGTATTACCTCTTTTTGCAAAAAGCTGCGCAAGCTTTGCCTAAAGGTTTGATGTTGTTCAGTAAAGTAATAATCACTCATATGCATCAGGGCTGTTTGGCTAGTGGTTCAGCATAAATTATTGGCTGCTCTGCATTAAACCAGCTGGTATACAAATGGCTGTAGCGTTGGTCTATTACATTGCGTTTTACCTTCATAGTAGGGGTTAATATACCAGTGTCAACCTCCCAACGGTCGGCCACAACAATAATGGCTGCTACCTTTTGAAAGCGCGCCAACTGGTTGTTTACCGTAGTTAGTGTGGCCTGTAGGGTGTTGTTAAGCACTGCTTCAGGCAGGCTTTTACCTACTTCTGATAGCACCACAAGAGCCAGGGGCTGACCAATGCCCAGGCCTACCACACAAATTTGTTCAAGTGCTGTGTTTTTAGCCAGCTCCCATTCAATGGGGCCGGGTACTACGTACTTGCCTTTGGCAGTTTTAAAAACGTCATTTAGCCTGCCAGTTATCTTTAAAAATCCGTTGGCATCAAGCGCGCCTAGGTCTGCTGAATGCAGCCAGCCGTCTTTCAATACCTGTTCGGTTTTATCAGGATCTTTGTAATACCCCAGCATAGTCCATGGGGCTTGAGTTTGCACCTCTTGGGTCTCGGGGTCAATTCTAATAGTACAATTGGGTACGGGCTGCCCTACCGTGCCGGTTCTGATGCTTTCTTTGCGCATCAGGGTGCAGCCGCCACAATTTTCGGTCATACCGTATACCTCTTGTAACTGCAAGCCAAGGCTGGTATACCATGCTGATAATGACTGGGGGGTAGGGGCGGCACCGGTAAGCAATATACGGGCTTTGCTCAGCCCAAGGCCTTTGGCAATTTTTCGTTTCAGCAGGCCCGACAGTAAGGGTAACTTGAGCAGTAGGCTCAGGCGTTTTTGCGGCAGCCGGTCAAGTATGGCCATTTGAAACTTGGTCCATATGCGTGGTACTGCTAAAAACAGGGTGGGCTGGGTGGCTTGCAGGTTGCTGGCAAAAGTGTCTATATTTTCACCAAATGAGATAGAGGCACCCGTAAAAAAGCTGGCGATTTCAACAATAACACGCTCAGCAATATGGTTCATGGGCAGGTAAGAAAAAAAGCGGTTATGCTCGCCTTCAAACAGTTTTAAGTTATTGTGCTGTCGTTCATTTTCTAATAAGGCCGAGGCGGTATAGAAGCTGTGCATTACACCCTTGGGTGTGCCCGTAGTGCCAGAGGTATACAAGATGGTCCATAACTGGTGCAGGTCTGGTAGTGGGTTGCCTGCCAGCGGCTGGCGGCTTTGCAGCAGCTCGTTCCAGTCCTTCCCTTCGGCAACCTGACTGTTGCCTTCATAATGTGGGAAACGAATAATGTCGAGGCCATCAGGCACGCCCTCACGCATATCTGTCCAGTTTTCAAGCTTACCCACAAACAGCACCTTAATGTCGCTATGATCAATAACCTGAGCCAGCTGGGGGCCGGTAAGGTTGGGGTAGAAGGGTACTGAAACATACCCACCCAGCATAATGGCCAAGTCGGCCATAACCCAATGGCAGCAGTTTTTTGATACAATGCCAATATGGCTGCCAGGGGGCAGCCCCATTTGCTGTAAGGCGCTGGCCATGGTACGGGCTATTTGGCCCACTTCAGCCCAGCTGTAGTCAGTCCAAGTGCTGCCTTTGGGCTGCCGCAGGTAAATGGCCTGCGGGGTGGTTTGCTCCCAATGGTAAAAGTACTCTAAGAATGATTTTACCTGGGGCATTTGGCTGTTTGTAGAAGTTTGTGTAGGCTCCATGGTTAATCAAAAAAGTATTGCCCCTTTTCTGTTAATGCCTGGGCCAACGTACGGCGGGCATTTTTCAGGTTATAGGGGGGCAGGTGTGTGAGCAGTTGCAGTTGTTGTATCAGGCTTTCTGCCGCCTGACCTTCGGCCACTACATAAGCTACCTCTTTGCCAGCGGCAACAAGTTTGGTAGCGGCTTCATGCGACAGCAGCACTACCATTTGTTGGCGAAGGCTGCTAAGCCGCTCATCGGGCTGGTGGTGCTTATGGCTGCGTAGGGTGGCCGATTCAACGGCATAGATCTGTAGGGCCATATCTGCCATATGCATCAGTACTTCCTGCTCGTCTTTCAGGTTGGGTAGTAGCTTTTGCGCTACCGTGCCAGCAATAAGTAACCATGCCTTTTTAAAGCCTGCCAGGGCAGCATGGGCATGTTCATAGGGGCCAGAGGCATTAGAAGCTTCTACAGGGTGATGCAGGGTGCCTGCCTGGGCCTGCTGGTTCACCTCAGCGGCAGCGGCCATCAGGTCTAGCTGGCCCTTCATGGCCTTGCGCAGCAGCATGTCAACGGCCAGCATACGGTTGATCTCATTGGTGCCCTCGTAAATTCTGTTAATGCGGCTGTCGCGGTAATACTGCTCTATGCGTGTGTCTTTGCTGTAGCCCATGCCGCCGTGTATTTGCAGGGTTTCATCTACAATCATATCCAGCCCTTCGGTATTGTATACCTTAATCATGGCGCACTCAATGGCAAACTCAGCAATAGAGGCGGGTTTGGCTTCCAGGCTGTTTTTGCCCTGTGCTATCATTTGGTGGCTTACCGTATCAATATCATGGGCGGCGCGGTACACCATGCTTTCCATGGCATACAGGCGGGCAGCCATATGGCCCAACTTGTGCTGCATGGCACCAAAGGCAGCTATGGGTTGGCCAAACTGCTTGCGCTGGCTGCTGTAGTCAATGGCCAGTTTCAGTACCTTACGGGCCACTGAAGTGACTGATGCGCCCATTTTTATGCGGCCGGTGTTGAGCACATTCACAGCCATTTTAAAGCCTTTGTTGCGAGTACCCAGCAGGTTGCCTACCGGTACAGGCACATCATTAAAAAACACCTGCCGGGTGCTTGACCCGTTAATACCCATTTTATGCTCTTCAGCCCCTACGGTAATGCCTCCAAAGGTTTTTTCAACAATCAGGCACGAAAGGTTAGGGTCATCATCAACCTTGGCAAACACAAAAAACAAATCGGCAAAGCCCGAGTTGGTAATCCACATCTTCTGGCCGTTTAGCAGGTAGTGGGTGCCGGCCGTATTCAGGGTAGCCCTGGTTTTGCCTGCGTTGGCATCAGAGCCTGCCCCAGGTTCAGTGAGGCAGTAGCATGACTTGAGCTGCGCTGTAACAATGGCAGGCAGGTACTTGGCTTTTTGTGCCTCATTGCCATAAAACAACAGCGGGGCTACCCCCAGGCTGGTTTGCACGCCTATGGTTAGCCCAAAATGGTAGGCCGAGTAGGCCTTTTCGCCAAAGGCCACCTGTGTGGTAAAATCAACGTCATACCCTCCATAGGCCTCTGGCACCCCTACGGCAAGAAAGCCCAACTCACCGGCCTTTTCGAGCAGGCCTGGTGATAGGGCATGGGCCGCCGGGCTGTTAATTTCTTTATACCGGGGCTCAATTTCTTTGGCAATAAAGTCATTCACGCTGTTGCGCAGCAGGCGCTGTTCTTCAGTAAGCTCTTCTATGGTAAACACTGCACTGGGTGGGGTGGCCTGTAGCAAAAAGTTACCGCCCTTAGGGTGGCTTTGGGGCTGGCTGCTAGCGTTTTCTGTGGCTGGTGCTGTGGTTGTTGCCATGGCAATGCGTTGGTTATGGGTTATAATTTGTAGGTATCACCATGCAGGCGCTGGCCGCCATCTACATAAATAGATTCGCCCGTGATGAAGCCCGCCATTGGACTGGCCAGAAACAGGGCCAGCCAGCCTACCTCTGCGGTAGTGCCCAGCCGCTTCATGGGTATGTTGTCGCTCAGGCCCTTGAGTAGCTCAGGCGGGTACTGGTCAAGGCCGCTAGAGTGGATGATGCCCGGCGCAATGTTGTTGAGCCTGATATTATAGGGGCTCCACTCTACCGCCAATGATTTGGTAAAGTTTTCAATACCGGCCCTGGCTGCCCCGGTGTGTGCCATACCTGGAAACCCCCTGAACAGGTTGACAATAATATTCACCACATTACCTGCTTTTTGTGGTATAAAGAATTCCTTACCAAAGGTTTGGGTCATGTACCAGGTGCCATTCAGGTTGTTGTTAATTACTGCCTCCCAGCCTTTCAGGCTAATGTCTTGCGCGCGTGACGGAAACTGCCCACCGGCATTATTAATGAGCACATCCAGGCGGCCATCTTCTTCTTTAACTGCCGCAGCCAGGGCTTCAACGGCCTCAATTTCGCGTATGTTGCAGGCTTTGGCACTGACGGGCCCCAGCTGCCTTAGCTTTTCAGCAGCTTCATTCAGGGGCTCTTCTTTGCGGCTGGCTATCCATACCTTGGCACCACATTGCAAAAACTGCTCGGCAATGGTGTAGCCAATGCCGCTGCGGCCGCCAGTTACCAATACAACTTTGTCTTTAAACAGGTCTTTCTGAAACATAGGAGGTTAGTTGTTTAAGGTCATTTTTACAGGGTAGCAAAAACGTTGTGGCTGCCTGGGCTTATCGGGACCAGTATTGGGTGCAAACACAATGTTTTCTCTGGCAGCCACGTGAGGGTCGTCCATAACCTCTTGTGCTTGCTTTATTGGTGAGAGGCATATATCTGCCTGCTGTGCCAGGGTCAGCCACTCTGCTAACGATTTGCTGGCAAACAGGACTTCTACTTCCTGGAACGGAAACACCGTTACAGCCAGTTCTAACTGGTGCTGCCGCTGCCATTGGGGGTGGCCGGTTAACTGGCAAAAGTTATTCCAGAACTTCATTTCTAAGGCTGCCAGGGCTACCCATTGTTTATCGGCCGTTTGGTACACATTGTAGTTAACCAGGGCACCCGATAAAAAGCGGGCTTCGCTGGGGTTTACCCCACCCCAGTGCATGGTGGCAGGTATAGTAAGCAGGGGCAGAAGCCCGTCAAACATTGATACATCGTGGTAGCTGCCTTTGCCAGTGCGCTGGCGGTGGTACAGGCCCGCCAGGCAGGCGTTAACCGTCATGTAGGCCCCGCTGCCAATATCAGCCACCTGCACACCCGGCAGGGTAGGGCGGCCGGTGGCATCGGTAGTGAGGCCCAGTATGCCAGAAAGGGCCAGGTAGTTCAGGTCATGCCCCGCCTTCTGGGCGTAGGGGCCGTTTTGGCCGTAGCCACTAAGCGAGATGTAAATAATATCTTCTTTTACCGCTTTGGCAGCCTCATAGCCCAGGCCCCATTGGGCCATTACGCCAGGACGGAACTGCTCAAGCACCACATCTGCTTCTGCAATCAGAGCTTTGACCTGCTGTAGCCCTTCAGGCATTAGGAAATCTATTTTGCTTACCTGCTTATTGCCGTTCAGGGCGGTGTACAGCGTACTTTCTCCATTTACCATGGGGGGCTGTAGTTTAGTGTAGTCACCTTTTACCGGGTGCTCTACCTTATGGATGCTGGCCCCCAGCTGTTGTAGCAGGTCAGTGGCCAGGGGGCCTGGCAGCAGGCGGCTAAAGTCAAGAATCTGTATGTTTTCTAACAACTGCATCAATACACGGCACTGTATTTCACATCATCCATGCTCATTTTGGC
>CAZXTW010000002.1:0-3277 GCA_964643525.1 uncultured Roseivirgaceae bacterium | reverse complement strand
ATGATTTCGCGCATAATCTCTGAGGTGCCCCCGGCAATGGTACCCACGCGTGTGTCGCGGTAAATGCGGGCAATCGGGAAGTCTTCCATATAGCCATAGCCGCCAAACATTTGCAGGCACTCATCGGCCACCTGCTTTTGCAGCTCAGAGGCTTTGAGCTTTACCATTGAACATTCTTTTACGGCAAACTCACCCTGGGCATGCAGCCAGCTGGTATGGTACACCATTTGCGCGCAGGCTTCAACCTCAGTCAGCAGGTCGGCCATGCGGTGGCGCAGTGCCTGGTACTTCTTAATAGGCCGGCCAAACGCCTGCCGTTCGTTCATGTATTTCAGGGTCATGGCAATGGTGCCTTTCATGGCCCCTACAGCCAAAAGGCCTGCCGAGAGCCGCTCTAGCTGGAAGCTGTCCATAATGTAGTAAAAGCCCATACCTTCCTGGCCTACAATATTCTCTTCGGGTACCACCACGTTGTCATAGTGCAGCTCGGCAGTGTCTGACGAGTGCCAGCCCATTTTATTGAGCTTATTGCGGGTTAAGCCCTTGGCGTTGCCATCTACCACCAACAGGCTAATGGCATCGCCTGTTTTGACTACAGTGGTAATAAAATCAGCATAGTAGCCGTTGCTGATAAATGTTTTGGCCCCGTTAACAATGTAATGGTCGCCTTCAAGCACGGCTGTGGTGCGCACGTTTTGCACGTCAGAGCCCACGTCAGGCTCAGAAATGGCCAGTGCCGCAATTTGTTCGCCAGTAATGGCTTTAGGCAGGTACTTGCCTTTTAATGCTTCAGAGCCGGCCCTGGCTATGTGATTCAATGCCATATACTCATGCACGCTTACTGCGCAGCTAAAACCTCCGTTGCCTGCCCGGCCCAGTTCTTCCAGAAAAACCACAGAGTACCAGAAATCAGCATTGGTACCGCCATACAGCTCGTCATGGATCAGGCCCAGGTAACCCTGCTCGCCCATGCGCCGCCATGCCTCGGGTGCTATCTGGCGGGCCTCCTCCCAGGCATCAAACTGCGGGGCCATTTCTTTTTCAAAAAAGTCACGAAGCGTTTGCCTGAACAGCACATGCTCCTGATTAAAGTAGGGTGATTTCATAATTCATAGTTCATAACTCATCATTCCTTCTAAGCTTCTAACTTCTTCCGCAGGCTGTCAGGCACTGTAAAACGGGGGCCAAAGCGGTGGGCAAAGTCATCACAATCTGCAATAAACTGCGACAACCCAACATATTGTATGTACGAGAACACCCCACCGGTATAAGGCGGAAAGCCAAAGCCCAGCAGGGAGCCTATGTCACCATCTTTTTCGCTGTGCAGCACCCCTTCTTCCAGGCAGCGGTAGCTTTCAAGCGCCATGATGTGCAGCATGCGTTTGCCTACTGTTTCGGCATCCAGTGCATCGGGTTTGGTGGGGAATACCTCACTCAGGCCCTTCCACAGGCGCTTCTTGCCATTTTCAGGGTAATCGTAAAAGCCCTTGCCGTCTTTTTTGCCGGTGCGGCCGTGTTCATGCACCAGCTTGGTCAGGATGTTCCGCACACGCTCACGGTCGGGCGGCAGCTGGTCAAAATGCTTCATTACCATCAGGGGCAGGGTAAGCGTTACCTCGTCAGTAACGGCCAGGGGGCCTACGGGCATGCCTATGGTACGGGCCCTGTTTTCAATCAGGGCGGCGGGCACGCCTTCTTCCAGCATCAGGGCGCCTTCGCCAGTAAAGGTGCCAAACACGCGGCTGGTAAAAAAGCCCCGGCTATCACTCACCACAATTGGTACCTTACCTATTTTGGTAACATAGTCAATGGCACCGCTCACTGCATAGTCGCTGGTTTTTTCGCCTACAATCAGTTCTACCAGAGGCATCTTATCTACCGGTGAAAAGAAGTGCATGCCAATAAAGTTTTCGGGCCGGGCCGAGGCTTTGGCCAGGCTGGTAATGGGCAGGGTAGAGGTATTGGTGGCGTAAATCTTGTCGGTGCCAATTACTGCCTCGCTCTCCTGGGTTACGGTGGCTTTAATGGCAGGGTCTTCAAAAACAGCTTCAATTACCAGGTCACAGCCGGCTACATCGCTCGCCTGGTCAGTCGCGTGGATGCGTGCCAGGGTTTCGGCCATCTTTTCTGGGGTGGTGCGCCCTTTGCTGAGGCGCTTTCTCAGCAGCTGCTCGGTATAGCCTTTGCCTTTTTCGGCCCCGGCCTGACTCACGTCTTTCAGCACTACGTCAATGCCCGCTTTGGCCGATACAAAGGCTATGCCTGCACCCATCATACCGGCACCTAGCACGCCCACCTTTTTTATTTCATAGGGTGCGTGGCCTGCGGGTTTGGCTTTACCCTTTTTGGCTTCGTTAATGGCAAAAAAGCCGGTGCGTATCAGGTTTTGCGATTCTTTAGAGTAGAAAGCCTTGACAAAAAAGCGGGCCTCTACTTCAAGCCCCCGGTCAATAGGCAGCACAATGCCGTCATGTATGGCGCTCAGGGCATACTGCACGCCGGGTATGTTGCCATGTACTCTTTTGCGCACATTGCCAATGGTGCCCACCATGGTTTGTACGCCGTTAGGCGTCATTAAGCCCCCACCGGGTATTTTAAAGCCTTTTTTATCCCAGGGCTGCACGGCACTGCCGCCGTCAAGTATGTACTGGCGGGCTGCGGCCAGCAGGGCTTCGGGTGTATCGGCCAGGGCATCTACAAAGCCCTGCCCTTTGGCGGCATCTGGGCGGTGTTGCTTGGCCTGTAATATGTTGGTCAGGGTATTCATAATACCCATCAGGTACACCGTGCGCTGGGTGCCACCGCCACCCGGAAACAGACCCAGGTTCACTTCAGGAAAACCTATTTTAATACGGTTGTTGTTCAGGGCTATGCGGTGGTGGCAGGTTTGGGCCAGCTCATAGCCACCACCCAGGCAGGTGCCGTTAATGGCCGCAACAAAGGGCTTGCCGCCATGCTCTAACTGCCTGAAGTTGCGGTGCATCTCAAGCAGGTCGTTCAGCAGGTCTTCGCTGTTTTCTGGCGGGTTGGCCATAAACTTCAGGTCGGCCCCGGCCATGAACTCTTTTTTGGCAGAGGTCACCACCACGCCCTTCACCGCAGGGTCGGCCACAGCACGTTGTGCCGTTTCAATGTATTCACGCACAAAGGCCATGCTAAACAGGTTGGTAGGCTCGTGCTCCATGTCTATGGTAATCAGGGCTACGCCGTCAGCATCTACCTGGTAGCTCAGTATATCGTTTTTGGTTAGTGTAGTTTCCGTCATGAGGTGTTGGGG
>CAZXTW010000001.1:26988-42525 GCA_964643525.1 uncultured Roseivirgaceae bacterium | reverse complement strand
TATATTCCCGAAAACGAATTGTGCACGCTTCCTACTTCGAAACGTGCACAAAAAAACATAACATAGATACTCTTTAAACAGCAGTTAAACGCTATTTAAACCTATCAACCAAGCTATTAATACCTGTTTGTTCTGCCTCAGTTAAGCTGGTTATAAGTACTGGCTCTGCTTCTTTTATATGGCCGTTATCGTCTATTGAGGCAATAACTCTAGGCTCACTCTGGTGGGTTGTTTGGTCTAGCTGGATTACTAAGTTGATGACTTTCATTATTAGCTGATTTGGGGGTCTGTGATTATGTTTATAGCGCTACCTACGATATAATTGGTTGTACCAGTGCCTCCTGTTGCATAATTGGTGTAGCTGTCGCCTAAAAGCACCAGGTCAAGCACTGCGTTGTTCTGAACGGTGATTGAATGACCACCTGCAGTGTACAGTTCTGCGCTCTTTAGCTTCAATCTTGCTGAGCTGCTTTCATTGACGTTGATTGCTGCACCTGCTACATTTGTATTGGTGACTTGACCGCTAACGTTGAGATAAGAGTTCAGCTGCGTAAGGTTAAGCACAGCTTCTGAATGGTCACCAACGACTTCACCAAGTACATTTACCACGGTGGATGCGTAAATCGAGAATTGTTGATTAGGTGAAAAGCCTAGCGTGCCATACACGGCAAGGTTGAACCTTGTAGTAGTCAGGAATGATATATTAGTGCCTGTTCCAGTCCAATGCAAGTGACCTGAACCGATCACACTGATTGCAACATCGTCTGCACGACCTGAAAACACTGTAGCAGGTACTGTTGTAGCTGATGAATCGAACGTTATGAAGCCGCCTTTTAGAGTGGCAGCAATTAAGGGTGCCGCAGCACTCTTGGTTCTTATGTTGGTGTCTTTGAAGGCCCCTGTGATGTGCGCATCAGACCTTACAAGCAGAACCCCGCCGACCCAATGAGTATTGACATAATCAATTTCAATGCCGCTGACACCAGCCGAAGACTGCACCACCCTGCCAATAAAGGATTTTAGGCGGGTATAGGATTCAAAAACACCACCTGCAGTTGTTGTGATGTCAGCCTCTAGCTTCCAGTCTGGGCAGTCCAGGTTAATAGTGGCTGTCGGTGAACTGCTGAAAATATTAATGATAGTAGTACTGTTCTGTGAGTTGAATCCGTTCGCACCTGCAGTTATGGCACCGCCTGAGCTAATATTCATGCTGCAAGAGATATAGCAGATATTAGCGCGAATTGGCATATACAATGCATAGAAGCCGTTGACCATGTTGATTTCTGCCACATCAATGACAATATTCTGGTTGGCAAAGTCCGTTCCCTGGTAGCACTTCACGGCATAGCCACCGGCAGCATTAACATTGAGGATAAAATTGCCACTGATAGATACCGCGCTGTCACTGAACCCTGAAAAATCAAAAGGAGTGACAGAACAATTGAGCGTTACGACCCCACCCAACGTTGTTATGTGGATATCTTGCCTTGCCAAATTGGCGGCAACTGTATAAGTACCATGAAAAAATATAATGGTTTCCCCAGGTTGGACTGCTGCAAATGCAGCCTCGACAGTGTAAGGGTGGCTCAGGCTGCCGGGCTCACCGTTGGCCGTACCGTTGGTAGCCACGAAATACACTCCTTGGAACGGGCTGCCAGGTGTAGGCATGGCATCAGCAATAGTAGTAAGCGCCTCTTGCAGATTGGCGGCCCCATTGTAGAGCGTATTTGCTGAAGAAACCGTAACATCAGAATCTGAAACGGCCTCGTCAATATGCCTTGTACCCTGATTGAGGGCTGTAATTACTGCGTTCAGGTCGGTAGCCCTAATGCGGGGTGTTCTTTCGTTCTGGTACGTAGCATTGATGCTTTGTTGAATTGATGCCTTGCTCATAATTAAATTGAGATAAAAGTGAAGTGAACCCTCCTGGCAGGTGCCGGGTTGCCAGGTGCATAAACGGTGAGTGTGTGCAGCTCACCTGATGTATCCAGCCTGAAGAGCTCTTCCTGAAATAATTCGAAATTGTACTGCGGCCTGAAACCAGGGGGCAGCGTACAAATATGGCTGCTGGTACCGCTCTGGCACGTACCAGAAACAAATACCAGATTTCCTACCTGGTTAAAACGTAACGGTTCCGTTGCTGCAACCCAGGTGCCCTGCATTGCGGCCACCTGCCAACCCGCAGGATTGAACACCCCGGCCACCATGGCGGTGACCTCGCTTGCCTCCATGACCTCAAGGTTATCACGGGCCTGCGAAACATCATGCAGGTCTGAGAGATTGTTGGCCACCTTCAACACGCTCTCGTTAAACGTTGGGTCGTTGCCAATGGCATTTGCCAGCTTTTCGATAGTGTTCAGCGAAGTAGGTGCACCCGCCACCAGGGCGGCAACCTCCTGGGCGGCCTTGGCCACCACATCGGCATTGAGGTCGGGCAGGCTTGCCAACCGCACCAGAAAGCGAATTGCTTCCTGAGTACGCAAGGGGTTCATGGCCGCTACCTGGTTGAAGCCCTGCTCAGCTTCAGCCTTTGTCGCCCAGACAATATTGCCATTGGCTATCTCATCGTGTAAATGCACGAATGAATCAAACAGGTCTGCATAACTGTGCTCATCGGGTTTTGCCCCGTTAATGAATGTGCCTTTTAATTCGTCTCTAGTACGTACCATAATTAATCAGTCTTAAAGTCTCTGGGGTCAAAATCCCTATGGTCAAAGTCGCCGCCGGTTGGCTGGGATATTTGCCAACGTTTGCCGTGCACTTTCACGCGGTGCAGATGCGCAATGAGTGGAGCCAGGGCAACCCCTTCAGGCACATTGACGACGTAAATGCCGTTCTCCTGGCTGTCACTGATACTGATCTTAGCCACTTCAAAACCAGCTATCCGGTTCAGGTTGTGCTCAAGCACCATCACCTGAGAAGAGTAATTAACCAGTTCGGGCACAGTATGCGTAAAACTGTACAACTCACCGCAAATGCTGGCAAAGGGTGCTGCCAGTGCCTGCATGAAGTAATCCCGCACTCCGTTTCTCCATGAGGGTGCGAGAAGTTGTTTAACCATGTGCTTTACACTGAATAAATACATTTTAAACGTAGTTTATAGTAGTGCCTGATTCGATCACATAACCCGCCGGGCTTACCCATTTGCGGTTAATGGTTTTCCACTGCCCAGCTTCGAGATACTGGGCCAATGTGATATGCGCATCAATTATTCCCTCTTGCTGCTGTATGCTGTCTATAAGCCTGCTCAGGTAAAGGGTGCCGCCAAAGTCAATGGCCTCATGGTAAGCCTTAATGGCAGCTGTCACTACATCTGGGTTGGTGCCGTCGATTCGCGCGCCGGTCGAATCTATTATTTTGGGGTCTGCCTCAACTTCAATTGTGTACCTGACAACATCAGCAGGGTGCGATTGCACCTGTACACGCGTACCTGCGAACTTTACGCGGCTCAGGTATTCCGCTAACCCAGCCTGCTCTTCGCTGCTCAAAGGGGTAATATTACCGTCGTTACCTGCCACCTTGAAAACCAGCAGCCCATCAGGCTGCTCTATAACGGCGCAATGCTTTACTACCTGTCTGGTTGTATCAGTAGTTGCGTAACCTGGTACGTTCTCCCTTAGCACCAGCTTATCGCCGTGTTGATACTCATAAGCTTTCTGCTCATACCAGGTAATGTTACCCAGCTCCTGGGTAGCTATCATACCTTCAACCTCTTGCTTATGTGCCTGTAAAAGGCCGGCCATGTGGCTGGCCAGAAATGCAATAACATTCTTCGCCCAGTTCCATACCTCAAAATTGGAACTGCTCAGTGCTGCTAATTCGGGGTACTTGGCCTCTTCTGTTTCTATGATTTGTTTATACTCCTCCATTGCCTACCATTAAGTTATTTACTGAATCGTACCCAATGCCTTCAGGTATTGCGCCGAAGGTCAGGGTAGCTATGGCAACACCATCAAGCACCTCTTTCATAGTTCGGTCACCTTCGCCTTGCCTGATAAATAACTTTTGTCCGGCTTCGAGCGGGTGCGTTAAACCGGTCAGGTTGTTGTCTTCGACAATCCAAAAGGCTAATTCAACACTGCCGTACTGCTCAATGGCGATATTGAAAATGCTTTGATTCTGCCTTACTGCTATCTCCATATTGCATCAATTGTTATATTAGGGCCACCCACCTCAACAGTATTCACGTGAGCACCATCAGCCTGCAGGTTAATTTCAATTTCGGGGGCCAAGAAAAGTTCAAGGGTATTCTGAGGGGCTTCCTGGTAGTGAAACAGCCCTACCCCGATATGGGGTGCAAAGGGGTTATGGCCCTGAGACTGTAGGAGTATTTCTTGCTGGCAGGCTGCGTCACTGTCACCGACCACCATATGGCCTTCCGAGTTCACGATAAATCCTTTCATTGCAACAAACTGTTTAAACCCTGTTTAAAGCTGTTTAAATCGCTGTTTAATAGCGCCGATAGCTCGGCCACCACAACAGGGTTTGGCATGCCTGGCCCTGCCGGGGTGGTAACCTCGAAGCGCTTGAGTAATTCAAGAAGCGCGGCAATAATATCTGCCTGCCGCATAAGCAGGCCGTGTAAGCTTTCGTGCTCATTTTCGATTGACAACTTGCCCGTTGTGCTCAGCTCAATGCGCTCCACCTGAGAAGTGGCCACCACAAAGGCCCGTAAAAGCGTATCATTCTCAAGGCCGAGGATTACCTGAGCCCCCACCGCTGGTACCACCAGGAAACCACCCGTGCAGGCTGTCGCCTGTAGCCTTACCCCATGAACCGGCACGCCATCCACCAGGCAGGTACATTCCCGGCCCTCGACACTTTGCACTGTCGCACTCACCATGCTGGCCTTGTTCTTCTCCCCGAACCGCTCTAGTGCTTCCTTCAGTTTATTCATGACTTTGCTATTGGGCCTAATTCAATTTTTTGTCTGTAGCCATCCACGCCGAAAGACGTTGAAACCGAATCCACGTAGTAGGTGCCTGTACGGTCACTCTGCTCGGGATGCGTGATGGTTACGCGGTCACCATGCCTTACAATCGGCTCCCCGAAACACGTGAATGTGCCCCGCCACCCGTCATACTTCAGGCGGTCGAGCTCGCGCTCAGCGGCCTTCCTGAGTTCGGAATCTGAAAGCCCGTAAAAATTCAGGGTGCGGCTTTCACCCTCCCCGTCGCCAAGCTCAACCTCCAGTTTAACATCACCGCCGAGGTGGCTTGTGGCTTTCACTTTTAACTTGATGTCCTCACGCCGCCTGTATTCAAGCTCGTCACTAATGGTGTTCCAGTCCAGCCGGAAGGTGTGTGTTACGCCACCGTCGGAATACTGCCCGCCGATATGCAGGGCATCAGCACGAAAAAAGCAGTACAGGCCGTACTCTTTTCTGAGCCTTTCCAGTACATGGCCCACGGTTTCATTCTGAACAATGAATTGCCCCCAGTCTATATCTTCATAGGTGACCACCCATGTATCCAGGGCAGCGGTGAGTTCGCTCAGGCGTGAAAAGTTACCGTTAAGTGTTTTACGCTTGAGCTGGTAGGCTTCGTCTTCTAAATATATTTCAACGGGCACTTTGCCGTTGAACCGGTTGATATACCCTGAAAAAACCTGTTCGTTAGCCCCGTTATAGCCAAGGCTGATTAACGCCAATTCACCATGGCTCAGGTAATCGGTTAACCTGAGCCTGTTCACACCCAGGTTGGCGGGCATCTTCACCGTTGCGGTGTCCGTTAACAGTTTCCAGCTGCTCTCAATTTCGATCATATGAACAAAATCAAGCTCAAGTGTGCCGAGGGTCATATGGCAGGTGGGCGTTCTCATATCCTTAACCTTGCTGGCTCCTCTTCCAGTGCTTCAAAGCTGTAGGTCTGCAAATTCACATATGGTGAGTAGGGCAGGTCAGGGTAGGTAATGACAATCTCATGAATTCCGAGCGCGTTGAGCTTCTCGTTGACAACCCGCAGTGAGCCCTGGTAGCTGAATACCTTGTTCAGCTGTTTGAGCTGTTCGAGTGGGAATGTGTTGTCTGTGTTGGCAATAATACCTGAGACGTTCACCACCCAGTCACCGTTTGAGATGAATTCTTTGACGGTGTTGTTGCGGCCCCTTACCTTGGTTACTACTATTTCCTTTGGCCGGTTACAGCCCACTATCGCAGACTCAAGTAAAAGGTCATCAAATACTCCCCGAACACCGCGAATGATTACCGGTTGAAATACCGGCAAACCGAAACGGTTCAGCAGGCCGCCTGCCGTTTTCTGTGGTTTCGGGGCCTGCTGCAGCTGAGGCGACCTACTGACATTCTGGAAACTCAGACCAGTATTTGTGGCTGGCTGCTCAGTGCTCAGCCCGGTAATTTCTTCCGTTGCCGCCCTTAACGCCTCGTGGTACTGCGCCTCATTGCCTGGTGCGGCCATGGTCTGTATGGCCTGCGCAAGCCTGTGGCTGTGCCGCAGGCTGTTGATGCTCAACAATTCCGGTATCGTAAACTGGTTTGCCATTCAATTAAATCGTTGCCTCAAAATCCCTTACTGCATCTGTCAATTCCTCCGCGATTAACCGCTTGAGCTCGCCTTTGGTGTATTCACCGTGGTGCATGATCTTGATTTCGCGCACCAGCTGGCCAATGCTCACATTGATATGCTTGGCACCTTCTTTTGTGCCGCCACTCGGGGCAGAACCACCGCCTGAGCTGGTAACAGCAGGCTTCTGCACCTTGGCAATGCCCTCAATTTTAGGTTCTGGCATGGCCTGGCCAGGTACGGCAGGCTGTTGCCACAACTCCGGCATGGCTGCCGGGTCTTCAATAAGCGGGCCGTTAATTTTCAGGTCAGGTACTTCTACGGGGCTGGGTAACGTGGCATTGCCTGCGTTATCTTCGGTTGCCCCTTCCGGGTCGCGCTGGCTGTCATAGCCCCTATTGTAAGCGCCGGTTACGTCATTGGCAATTGACTGCAAATCATGGTCAAAGTTCTCTTTGAACGTACCTGCCGCAACCTGCCCGTACTCGCCGAAGTTTTTCACGAGGTTTGTAACCGGGATGGCATCCATCATGCCCGCCCCGGCCTGCCTTACGCCGTCGCCGAGTTCATCAACCCCTTCCGAAACACCATCCCAGTCAAATGAGAGGGCAGACAATACTATTTTCTTAAGGCCGCCGAATGCTGAGCTGATGCCGTCAATGACGTTCGTAATGCCATCCCACATCTTACCAAGGAAGCTTTTTACCACTTCCCAGGCACTTTTGATAACTGCTATAAAACCGTCAAAAATGATGGCATTCAGCGCCTTGAACGACTCCCAAAGCCCCGCCACAGTGCCCCTGAAACCCTCGAATTCATTCCAGGCCCAGACGACTGCACCGATGAGGCCGCCGATCAGGGCGATCACAATGCCGAGGGGGTTTGCAGTCATGGCGGCGTTCCATGCCCATTGTGCCGCAGTGATGAGGCCGAGCCCTACAGTACCTACTGTTTTAAGGGCGATGTCTTTTGTGAGAATGGCCATGCCTACCAAGCCCGCAGTGTTCCACGCACTTTTGGCGGCTATCCATGCCCAGGTTGCCGCCGTCACCACACCGCTCCATGCGGCAGACAGTTTTTGCAGCGCAATATCTTTTACCTGAAGCGCGAGGTACTTCATGTTAACCACCAGGGATGAGTTCTTTGCACTGGTGTAGGCCCATTGCGCTGCGGTCACGATGCCTTTGCCCGCAGCCTTTAACTTATCCAGTGCCCACTCCTTGGCGCTGAATACCAGGTAACGAACCTGAAACACCAGGAAACTGCCCTTGGCTTTGGTGAGTGCTGTAGTGGCCACGGCCTGCAGGCCCGTAGTGGCCACGACACCTTTAAGTATTGGCAGCAGGGCAATCGAGGCCACGCTTATTGAGGATATCACGGGCAGGTAGGCTGAAAAACCGCCTATCGTGCCCGCTACGGTGGCCTTGACACTGGCCAGCCAGGAGGTGTACTGCTGGTTGGCCTGCTGGAATGATTCATGTTTGGTGAGGTCAAACTGCATATCAGCCAGCCCCAGTATGAACGACTCGCCTGCATCCTCCCCCGCGCCTTTGAAAATGTCTGCAATCACTTTTGCGCGGGCCTGCTCACCGGCACCCTTCATGGCCTTACTGATGAGCTGAATCTGTTCTATGATTGTTTTGCCTTTCAGGTCTTTGGCCATGATGCCCACCCCGGCCAGGGCCTCACGTTGTGCCTTGTCGAACTCACGGAGTGACAGGGTGGCCTCTTTCACGGCATCCACGCCTTTATCAGACCAGATACCCGCCTTTGCGCTTTCAGCCATCAGGGCAATGCCCTGCTCAGCGGTAATCCCGGCCTGCTTGAGCTGCGGCCCGTACTCCCGTAGCTGGTCGAGCAGGTCTTCGTTCAGGTTCGCACCTTTCGCAAAACCCTGCTCTATCAGGTCAAGGTTTTTCAAAAAGCTGCCGCCCAGCTGCTTACTCATGGCGTTGGCCGCCTGTACAATCTGCCGCCCCGACTCCCCGTATACTTCCTGCAATTGAAAAGCTTTCTGGCCGGCCATTTCCAGCTCAGGGCCGGTGACACTGCCAAACCGCTGAATCTCCGTTGTCAGGCCCCTGATATCCGTCGCAAAGGCCAGCCCTTCAGATAGGCGGCTTGAGAGCTCTAAGGTTTCATTAATGCTAAAAGTAACTGACTGGAAGTGCCTGCTGGCCGCATCGGCCACCCCCTTGAAATGGCGAGAAATTGAGCCCGTGAAGTTCTTCCAGCGGCCCTCAGCCTCAGCCTTCGGGTGGTTTTTTAGGCGTTCAAAAGCGTCGGTCAGGTTTTCGGTGGCCTTCTCGCTTTTACCGGCCTCACGCTCGTTTTTCTGGTGGGCCTTCCCTGTAGTCTGCTGGAACTTCTTTGCCGCCCCATCTATATCTTTAAAGGCCTTTTCAAAACCGTCAAGCTTCTTGTTGGCCTTGGCCGTACTTTTACCCACCCGCTCAAAATCGGAGTCGATCTTGGCGATCTGCCGTCCAATATCATAGGTAAAGTTTACGCTCCAATCCAGGCCTTGCATATCTTATCTATAGGGCTTTTGCGAGTATTTCTGCCAGTTTGTTTGCGGTCATTGTGGCCAGCCGCTCGGCTTTTTTTTCTTCAAGCTCTTCTAAAAAAAGTGCCTCGTTGAGCAACAAGGCAAATTCATCATCGTCGAGCTGGTAGGGGTCTACACCAGCGTACCGCCTGATGAGGGCGGCACCTTTCTGGTAATGGTTCTTGTCATCCCCGGCGTTTAACTTGCCGAGGCTTATAGCTTTACTAAGCGGGTCTCCCTGAGTTCAAGTATTTTCCCGGCCTTGGCGCAAAAGCTCAGAAAATATATGGGGTTGGTCTTGATGCGTTCGTCTCCGTCAATCCAGGTGTCGTTGACGTAGTTGATTTGCGCCTGCAGCTCGTCCTGGGCGTAGGTGCTGCGGAAGGCCTTGATGGTGGCCATGTCAGGTGTCTTGAGGATGCCGTATACCTCCTCTTCACCGTCCTCACCATCAATTGAAACAAATATCTGGTATACCTTGCCGTACTGGTTTTTCCAGCGTTTCACTTTGTTGGCCCAGTCGATTTCTTCTTTGGTGGCCTCGGCAGGTGTGGTGTTTTCTTTCCCTTCTTTCATCTTCATTATATATAAGGTGTATGAATTAGCGCGTGATGTGTGAGCATACCATCGGGATGCTTTCAACAATTGACGTGTCTCCCTGCTTCAGGTCGCGCCCGTGCTCGGTAATGATGCAGTTATGCACCACATGGGTAATGAGCGGGTCGTTTCCAGTTGGCCTATAGACAACATTGATATCGAACATGATTTCGAAAATGTTTTTGCCAGCTGCGGTCGCGGCCTGAATCATCAGGTCAACCTCGTACCCGTACAGGCTCATGCTTGCCTCGCTTTCAATGGTACCGTACCCGTAATGGGTCGGGTACTTCCCAGCACCATAATGCTTTTCTACATTCTGCTTCTCTTTGTATGAGAGTTCCGTGATTCCCGTGAAATCACGACCTAAGAAATTGAAGGTTACGCTTGAGAAGCTGTGGCGCACTCCGTTGATGAGTGCTTGTTTTTGATTGGGGGCTGCCATTATAACGGGTTTGTAAAGCCTAATGTAACGTTGATTGTGCTTGCAGTAGCCGTGGGTGTAATGGCCACCTGTACCGCCAATGTATCAGTATTGATAACGTCCTGCTCAGGGTCAATGAACAGGTCATAATCACTGATCTCACCTGCTGCATACATGGCCTGCAGGCGGTTGCGTGCTTCAGTGGTGAGTTTGGATACATCAGCTGCATCCAGCTTATTGCCGTCTATCCTGATCTGCGACTCAACATTCGGGAACAGGGCCGCTTTTAATTGCCTATGAACTTTATTCATAGTCCTGTTCAATTGAATTGAATGGTAGTCTGAGTTAAGGGCCGTACAGGCCGGGGCACTAGAAAAATACACCCCCTCTTCGCCGTCTTCGGTATACAGGAAGATAATGCCTTTCTGTCTAATTTCCGCCGTTTTCGCGTCTGGAACATCCCCTTCCCATAAGCCTGCCACGCCAACAGCCTCGACCACGCCACCCCTGGCATTGAATGCCGCGGGGTGCCCAATAGACTCATTGACCAAAGCACGGGAAATATTACCCAATGCTGTACCCACCGCTGCATAGGTAGCGTGTGTTGCTGCGATGCTCATGGCCTGGCCTGCCATCACTGATACATGCCGGGCGTTCTTAGTGCGCAGGTCAGGGATTGAGCCAATCTGTAGGCCTTTGCCCTCTAAGACGATGTGCAAAGGCCGGTCATGGCTCAGCTGGGCGGCGGCAAGTGCCTGGGCCTGGTCAATGGCCGCTTCGGTGTCACTGAAGTCAGTTACCGGAACCGTGGGGTTATAAGCCACAGCCAATTGGCGTATCTTCCCTGGCTTCAGCAGGCTATGCAGGTTCGAGTTTACTGGGTTCAGCATATCAGCATAGCCGATTGACTGCGCCACCAACAGCAGGTGCAGTTCGCCCGAGGGGTTGGCGCGGAAGTACTCATTGATATGGTGGAAAACCAATACTGAATGGCTGTTGTCGTAATCAGCATTGATGCCCAGTGCCTTGGCATCAGCAAGGCTCTTAAGGGTATAAGGTGTGCCCAATTGCGCACCTGCAGGTACTGCTACACCATTGGCGGCCAGCCCTGAAATGTAGTCCTGGCTGGGTGCCCGCCGGTTCAGGTTACCCCCGGTTTGGGTTATGATAATTTCTCCCATAGTTATTTGGTTTCGGGCTCAGTGGCCGCCTTACTGATATGCATCTCAATGGCTTCCCACAGCTCAGCTTTAGTGGCAACGCTATCTACGGCTACTTCGTGGGCTTCAGCCCACCTGGCAAGGTCGTCTTTCTTCCAGCCCTTCTCAGGGTCAGTGTCTACGAATGCGGGCTTGATGAACTCATCCCTGCTCACCTTCAATTTTTTGCCCCCGTAGTTTCTTACATCCAGGTTGGCATTGTTTTCCCCTGCAGCCAGGAAGACGGAGCCTTTGCCGGTGGTGAACCAGACCCACTCAACCCCCTTGTGGTATTCGAATGCCTCTTTGAGGGTTTCTTTTTGTTTATCCGTTAGCGCGTTCATGTAATGAGTTTTGTTAGAATCGAAACAATTATTGGCACCAGAAATCCGCCGATGCTCACCAGCACTGTCGCCTTGGTTTTGAGGCTGTTGAGGGCCAGTTTCTGGTTTTGCAGCTCTTCTCTTAGGCCCCGCATTTCTGTGGTCAGCTGCTTGTTGTATTCTGCAAGGGCCGAGGTATCTTTGGCAAGCCCCACCAGCAGTTCTCTGTTGGTGAGGTTGCCAAAACCCTGCATCTCTTCCATTGTATCTGCTACACGTTAGATACCGGCACTAAAGCTGCCAGGTACTCCTGGGCAACCTGTGTCAGTTTAGCCATCTGCCGGAAGCCTACCAGGTTTTCACGGTTTACCGGGTCATCGGCTGCTTTGCTTCTGAAAGCAATCAGCCTGCCCAAAGCCCTGCCTACCTTGCGTTCATGCCATGCAATTGAGGCCTGTACGTCGGTGGCAGCATCTGCCGCACCGAAAGACACTTTTTGGAGCGTGTCCTTGTTGAAACGGGGGTTATCTCCATAACGGAAAATCCTGAACCCGTAAACCATATCTTTCCCATCAAAGAGGCGGTGGTAACGGTCTTTGTCTTCCATCATGAGTTGGTCTTCATGGTCGGTAGTTAGAAGCAGAATCCGGCCCTTAGGTGGTACCTTCATCTTATTGAAGCGGCCCCGCAAAGTGATCAAATCATCAAAGGTGATCTTTTTCAGTCCGCTGGCATCAGCTTCCCCGGTGGTAGGCAATACAGGTGTCATTGCAGTGTTCTGCTCGGGTGCCCATTCCTGGGCTGCCCTTAATGCAAAATCCTGCCTCAGCCCTTCCCTCATATCATCGGCCACATCTTTGAGCTTGTCATATTTGAGCTGAATCTGCTCTAAGTTGGACACCTCCTGGTTCTCAGTGTCCATGCGTTCCATCGGGATGGCCAGCGGCGTATCATTACGTTTTGATTTCGGCAATGGTGTTCCGTCAGGGTGGTTCCATACTACTTTAGGGATGCCGCCTGCTTTTACCAGGTACAGTGTGTCATTATTGACATAGCTGCTGTAATCTTTGGAGTACGCTACAAAGTCAGTCTCCTCCACAAAATCACGACGTATTTCATTAGTCCAGATAGATTCTAACAGTGACATATTATATAGTAGTTAGTTCTTTAAAACGGGCAGGGTTGGTCGTTGACAAGGCCAGTAGGCCCTCGTAATCGTTCTTTATCCAGTCATCATAAGTCCATTTCTCCCGCCCTTCGGCTGCCGGTGTAAGCTCAGCCGAAAGCAGCTTGGCTTTGGGCAACTTGTCCAGGGTATTCCTACACAGCGCCAGGTCAGTAGCCGCAAGCCGCTCATAGTGCTCCCTGTCTGTGGCCGGTATCCGGCCATCCTGAATCGCAGTAGCGATCATTGTATTTGTTTCTGCGGCCAGGTAGCTTTTGAGCTTTTGCTCTGCTTCCAGCTTATCAGAATGTAGTTTTAAGATCGCGGCCTCAATTTGTACTTCGTTGGCACCGCTGTTCAGGCCTAACCGCTGGTAGGCACTGTCTGAGAATTTCATATCGTCATCGGTTTTTGGTTCGTCTTTGGTTTTTTCATTTGTATCAGGGATTGCCATCATCTTGATGATTGTGGCTGTACTTAGCTTCTGGCTATCCCCATCGTACAGCTGTTGCACCAGGGCGTTCGGGTTCGCCGGTAGTGAGACAATACTTCCTTCAATGATGACACCGTCTTTCAGCCAATATTGGTCATCATCGTCTTTGTAAAACTGGCCCCTGGCTATCCCAGCTGATGCCGCCTTTATAAAGTCCTTTTCAACGGCATCACGGAAGGTTTTGAGTTCTTCATTTTCCATGAATTCAGCTTCGGCGTATAATGCGCCGTTTTCCAGGCTGATATTCACCCACCGGCCTACAACATCCTTTGGGTCATGCTCCCGTAACAGTACCGGGTTTTCGCGGAAGGCTGAAACATCCAGCGAATCCATATGCACCCGGTAACCGAAGTGTGTTTCTGAGCTGTCACATATTAGAAATCTTTTTTTTGTCATGTATTTTTTGCGTTCTTTGCGCTGTTGTTAATGCAAATGTGGGCAACTTTTTGATGAGCTAAAAACCCATTTTACGTTCCGTAAACCATATTTTACGGGTTTTCATCTCAGGGTAACGCAGCGTATTTGCAGGTAAAAAAGCTCGATATTTTCAGCGTTTTTTGCATCATGAAGAAAGCCGAAAAGCTAATTGCCTACGACCTGTATATGCGCTTTCCTGAACTCCCAGGGAACGAGCTTGCAAAACGCGCCGGTGTTTCCTACAAAACCTTTGCCGGGTGGCGTGATTCTGAAGGCTGGGAAAAAGTCAGGGCGGCAAAAACGATTACCAAGCACACCCTCAAAGAGGCTGCCTATAAGCAGCTTGCTGAAATCAACACACATGTTGCTGAGGTGCTGGGCGGCCTGCTCAGTAAGGAGCTGGCTGATGCCAAGGGGGTAATCATTAAAGAGCTGGCTCTTTACGATGATAACCCCTTGCCTAAAATCATTGAGATTCTTGAGGATTTTGCCACCTGGGCATGCCAGGAAAGAATCAAATTCAGTGACTATGCAGGACAAGAAGACCACCTCGCATTATTAGATATCGTCAATCACTATATTAAAAAGAAGGGCCGTGAAGTCTAAGGATAAAAAGGCATTGGCCGATTGGGATGAGCGCGTCAAGCAGCTCAAAGAGCTTACAGCGCGTAATTTTAGCGAAGACAACAAGTCAAAGGATGAGCGCGTAGCAAAGGCCAGGCGTGATTATAAATTTTTTGTAGAGACTTACCTCAGCGCTTTAGCTCCTGACCCTGTACCTGATTTTCACGTCAAGACGGCCAACCGTGTGAGGCGAAACCCTGAACATTTTGAATGGCTCCAATGGGGTCGGGGTCTGGCCAAGTCCGTTGTGGGCGGCTGCAATATCCCGCTTTGGTTATGGATTAACGGGGGAATTCACTTTATGATCGCGATTTGCCGCAATGAGACGCTTGCATGTGAGTTATTGGATGATATCAAACTAAACTTCGAAGGAAATGAATTACTAAGGCATGATTTCGGCGACCAGGTAAGCCACGGCCATTGGGAAAGTGGCAACTTCGTCACTAAAAACGGTGTCAAGTTCAAGGGTTACGGCATGGGGCAGGAAGTGCGAGGTACACGCCATGGCAGGTACAGGCCTGACTACATCTTTTTTGATGACCCCGAAGACCGTTTTTACATTGAGAGCCCTGCCCGCCAACAGCAAATTTCTACCTGGTTCCGTACCGCAGTATTCCCCACTATGGACGGTGCCATCAAGCATATCCTGTTAGGCCAGAACAGGTTTCATGAGCCCATTATTATGGATTTGATCACTGATGGTGCTGGCTATACCATCAACAGGGTTGATTCTTTTGATGAGGCTACCCTTAAGCCTGTATGGCCTGAGAAATATCCTCCTGACCACTTCAAGCCCTTTGTCATTAATATGACACTGCCTTTGGCGCTGAGTGAGTTTTGCAACACCCCTCATATAGAAGGTGAAATTTTCAAAGACGAACATTTTGTCTATGGTAAACTGCCGCGCACCTTCAAAATGATTGTAGGGCACTGGGATCCTGCGTGGTCAGACAGCAAGAACGCCGATTACAACGCGGTAACGGTGGTGGGGCTTGACAATTCCGACAGGTTTTGGCTCATCGACTGTTTCTGTGCAAAATCTACCTTTGAGGGGCCAATTGCATGGATGATTGATTACCAAAAAAGGCAACCTAACCACCTGCAGTGTGCATTCCAGTATGAAAGCCAGTCTAACAATCGACCGATTAAGAAAGCCATAAAAGAAGCGAACAAGTTGGCAGGTGTTACACTCAATATTCGTGATGAGGCTAAAAGCACTGTCAACAAGT
>CAZXTW010000001.1:10539-26978 GCA_964643525.1 uncultured Roseivirgaceae bacterium | reverse complement strand
TACACTCTTTCAGACGTGTGCTCTTCCGATCTAAGCACTGTCAACAAGTACATACGCATAACCACACTGGCTCCACACTTCCAGACCCACAGAATGATTTTTTCTGAGAAGCTAAAACTCAATAAGGGTTTCCAGGTGGGCCGCACACTGCTCAAGGGAATCAAACCAAAATACAAATGCAAAGATGACTTTCCCGATGCCCTTGAATATGCGGTCAGGGCACTTGATGCTTTTGCATGTGCCCAGCCACGGTTATGCAGTACCACACCAGGAAGACAACAGCTATTAACATGAAGCACCTGACAACCGAAGACCTTACCAGCGGCCCGGCAGATTTTGAATCCGTCAATTATGTCTCAGATAGCATGAGCCAGGCCGTACTCGATAATTGCGAGGACTTAAGCCTTAAAATTATCCTTACCCATGTGGCCCGCATCGACAGCGCGATGGCAGCCGCCATCAGGGGCCAGACCGCACCCCTTCATGAAGACCTCAAGCCCATTCTTTTGTATATAACCCTGTGGCACCTCTTTAGCCGGAAGGGGGCTGAAGTTATGCCTGATAGTATAGAAAGCCTCTACGACTACGCGATTGGATGGCTCAACAGCCTGGTAACTGGTGATGTAGCCCTCACCGATGATTCAGCCGGTGAAGGGATGACTGAATGGGGCACAGACGGAAGAGAAGACTTAAACTACTGACCATGGAACAATTAATTGATCACCTCGTGCCCGAGGCAATGGCAGAACTCAAAACCAATATAGCAAGCTGGAAACTGGCCCAGCAAGAGGCCGAGAATACCGAGCGCCCCCGCCGTGCCGCACTCATGGACACCTATAGTCATATTGGCCTTGACGGTGAACTTACGGCAGTTTGGGCACGCCGTATAGAGGCCCAGAAAGGCCGCCAGTTTTCAGTGCAAAAAGACGGTGAGCATGATGAAGAGCTAACAGAGCTACTCAATACTGAATGGTTCGAACATTTTATGGAGTATGCACTTGAAAGCATCTCACACGGCCACAGCCTTATTCAGCTGCACCTGCCCGTGGATGGTAGACTCAATGAGGTGACTCTGATTGACCGCAGGCACGTGGTGCCTGAACTTGGTATAGCTCTGAAAGAAATAGGTGATGACGAGGGCATAAAATACCGTCAGGAAGAGACTTATGAAAAGCTGCTCATTGAAGCTGGTAAAAAAACGTCACTTGGCTTTTTGAATAAGATAGTACCATATGCACTATTTAGTAAATGGGCTATGGTGGCTATGAATGAGTTTGTCAAAAACTATGGGAAACCGTGGCTCCTTGGCAAAACCAATGTAAAAGACAAAAAAGCGGTTTCCAAAATGGCTGATATGCTCAACCAGGCAGGTGCCAACACCTGGGCGGTCATTGACCGCGACGAGGTGATTGATTTTATTGAAGCCAATACTGACAAGGGCGAGGTATTCAAAGCCATTATTGATTATTGCAACGCATATATCAATAAGATAATTTTAGGAGCCATTACCGGTTCGGACTCTAAGGGAGGAAGTTATGCAAAAGAAAAAGTTGGAGAAAACATCAACAACATATTTCGAGATGCAGACGGTAGGTTTCTACAGCGCTTAATCAATAACAAGCTTATTCCCAAGCTTGCGGCCATTGGCTACCCCTTTGACAATTGCCGCTTTAAATTTATTTCTGCGCCTGATATCGAGAAGCTGTGGCAAGTTGTGCGCGGCCTGCTGCCCTTTTACAACATCCCTGAGGATTGGATTTCTGAAACCTTCCAAATACCAGTTGAGCGCAAGGAAGAACCCGGCCTTGAAGATGATAAGAAAGGCAAAGACGATGAGGGTGATGACAACGAAGAGCTGAATTACGACGGTTTTTTCGCATAAGCCCCCAACATTTGGGGGCTGTCACAAAGCTCTATGGTGGCTGCTGCTTAAAACAGCGCACTGTACAGCTGGCCGCCAGGGTAGACGACACTGCCCTTGCAACTGACCTGAGCGGCAAGGGGGTAATAGCCCCGGCATTGTGGGCCAACGCAGTCGATGAGTTTGAGGGGGGCGTAACCAGCGTATTCAGTGAAGGGTATGGCAGCGAGTACTACGATACTGCAACCAAGCTCAGGGCCAACGTGGCCAAATTTGCAAGCTTCAAGGCGGCGCATTATACGGCCATCCTAAAAAAGACTAAAGAAGATGACCGCCCCCAGGTGATGGCGCGCTATTACCGGCAGACCGATACAGAACGCAACACCACCACAAGAAGCAGCCGCAGCGCAAAGCAATGGGCACAGCTGCAGGCCAACAAACAGGAATGGCCCAATGCTGAGTACCTGGCCAGCCGCTCAGCAGACCCGCGCGATGAACACGAAGCCTTGTATGGGATTGTGCGCCCCCTTGATGATGCGTTCTGGAAAAAAAACTGGCCCCCGAAAGACTACAACTGCAAATGCAGGGTGCGTGCTTCACGCGCTGAAGTGACACCCGCCGCAGAACTGCCCGACATCTCAAATGCCAAAGGCCTGAGCGGTAATAGCGGGCTCACGGGCGAGGTATTCACCCCTGAGCATCCGTTTGTTTCAAATGCGACTAAACGCGGTAAAAAGGCTATTCAAACAGAGTTTAAACAGCTGTTCAATGCGCGTTTGAGTAGCTGGGCACGTGAAAACATTACCGGTAAGCTGCACCAAAGCAAGCAGGGTAAAGTAGCCGTACCAGAAGAGGCCATTGAAGAAACCCTGCAGGCTGAACACCAGCATTATTATGAGAAAAACCTGCTCATCTATGACCTGCCTGAAGCACTCAGCCAGGCCGAATACCACAGCGAGACCAAAGACCATATATTCTTGAGCATCACCGTGCAGGGTAACCCCACTTACCTGAAGCTGCAAAAGAACGACGGCAACCCCGTATTTGTATCAGTCACTGAAAAACCAGAATAATGCCCATTAACGTATCAGTAAAACCGATGGTTGACAAGCTCAGGGAGCTTGAAGACTTCGCACACCATGAACTGCCCGAGGTGGTAGGGATTGCAGCCGTTAATGAGTTCAATGAGAACTTTGACCGGCAGTCTTTTGACGGTGTGCCCTGGCCTGAAGTTGAAAGAAGGAAACGCAACAGCAAGTGGTTCGCTTTCAAGGAAGGCTCAAGGGTGCGCCCGCCTGATAACCACCCGAAACGGAAAGGTACACAGCAGCCCTATAAAGCGCGCAAGGCCAACCCGATTACAAACTACAGCCCGACAGCCGCAAGAACACCGATACTCAGCAGCCAGGAAAGCAACCTTGAGAACTCATTGCATTATATAGTGAGCGCTGGCAGGGTAGTGGTTAAGAGTGACCTGCCCTATGCGGCAGTTCACAATGAAGGCAAGCGTATCAGGGTGTTCGGTAAAAAATCCGTGAAAGTCAAGGCCCGCCGCTTTGCCGGCTGGACAAAGGAGCTGCAGGCCGCCATTGAACAAGAGGTTGAATACAGACTCGAACAGAGAGGCATATGATTGATAAGTATTACAGTGCGCTCAAATCTGCGCTAACGCCCGTCCAGGCCGGGCTTACAGTGGCCTGGTACCGCGAGCAGTACCACAACTGGTCAGAAGAGAAGGCGGCCTTCCTGCCTGCAATCCTGGTGGAGTTCGGCCCCCTGACCATGCAACAGCAGGGCGGCGGCATGCAGGTAGGCACAGGCACAGTGAGGTTGCATTGTGTTACGCTCGACCGTACGCCATCGCCTATATCAGTCGTTAGCCTGGCTCAGGCGGTCTTTAAAACACTGAACAATAAAGCACTACAGGAAAGTGACGGCACTGCCATTACCTCAGCGCTTATCCGCTCCGGCATAAGTCTCACCAACAGGCTACCCAACATCAAATGCCGGGTGGATACTTACACCGCCGAGTGGTATGATTATGAAGGAGTGAAGGTGGCTGATACAGTCACCTTTGGAGGGCTTAACCAGGTAACTCAGGTAAGTAAATAAAAAAACCGGCTCAGGGCCGGTTCTCTTTTTAGTGGGTTTGCGGGTGGTAGATTTTATATCGGGCTTTGTTGAGCATTGGCAGCTTCTGCAGTTCTTTTTCCAGCTGGCCCGCCGTTAGCTCTTCCCTAGACTTAATGCTCATCTTTTCAAATATCCTGTTGGAATAATGTAAAAGGTTCCACCTGGGCACTTCAAACTGAAACTCATCGTACCTGCTGATTGAAATGTACGGGTGCTCTTCACCGTACATGATGCCACTGATATATAACAGGTCGTTTTCTATCTTGAATTTAAAACTGTCAAACTTCAGGTATAGGTCATCAACGCTTGCGGGTAAATCAGCTATGCGGGCTGTCACCTGGTTGAACTTTTCGGCCGTGGCCATGGTCAGGTCAACCCCCGCCAGCTCTGCCAGCCCCTCGACCCGTTGTAGCAGCAGGCTTGCCGCCAAGCCCCTTTTTTGTTTGTCGTTTTCAATGTCTTTTTCGGTGGTGCTCATACCAATCAGGTAGGTGTAAGTAAGATCGTTGAATGCCATTGCACAGCCAAGGCTGGCATTGCTCAAACCCTGGTACGGCCAAATACACTCATCCTCTGCAATATTTTTCCTTTCCAGCTTTATTCCGGAAAACTCGCAAAGAATCACCAGGTAGCTCAGTACATCAGCCAGCTCAGCGCCAAGATGTTGCCTGAAGTCGAACTCGTCGCCGCGCAAGTGTTTTTTTACAATGTTGGCGGCCTCGCCAACTTCACCAAGAACGGCATTGAGCCAGTCACCCGCCTGCCAGTTTTCGCAGTCATGGCCTATCATGCTCATGCGCTTCCAGGCCGTTTCTTGTAAGTCGTTTATGAATTGTTGTTTCATGTTAGTTATTAGTCTATGTATCCCCAATGTTTAAATATTGACCTCATTTCCCAGTAATCCGGGTCATTGCCGTTGGTTACGTAGCCGCGGTTGTTGTACTGGATATCCCGGTGGGTGAATGAACTGTTCAGGAGTACCAAACCAAGGAAGTGCCATTTCAACCCATACATCAAAAAGCGAATGCCGTTGATATATGCTATGTCATAGCCAATGAACAGGTGGTCTTCTGACTGTGGCAGGCTCTGCCCGTCTTTGCCTGCCTCACTCCACCGGCTTGTCATCCAGTCGCTGGCAACTGCCAGGGCATTGTATTCCGTTCTGCTCACCTCAAAAGGTTCAGCTGGTAGAAGCTTGCGCTTACTAAACTCTTCAACAGTGCAATAGATCAGTGCATCATTGTAATTGAACTCGTCATCACGCTTTTCCCTGAAGTCCAGGAAATCCTTAACTACCTTGTTCATAATCTTTACCTCAGCCTCATTCATGATGACAACTGCAGGTGGCCGCTTAGACACGTACTTATACTTGCGCGGCTTGATTTTCTTAATCTGGTTTTCACTTAGTTGCATAGGTTGTTGTTGTTCTATTTTTCCGGGGTCATTCTCATATTTCGAGTGGAATTTGAGGCCTTTGATGTAGCCCTCAAACAAAAGTGCTGTTTTGTACGCTGGGTAGTAATCTTTACTACTTCCACTGTGGTACATGCCCCGTAAGTAATCTTCAACATGCGCGAATACTGTGCTCGCGGAAGTTTCAAGGTGGTACTTCCTGGCCGGTGTTACTTCCACCTGGAAGTAGCGCTTCTGGCCGATGATTATTTTACGCACATGAGCCATGAGATATTCATGGCCGGGTTCGATGGTAAACTCACAGGTGAATTCAAACTCACCCTCATTAATGTACCTTGACCATATATTTTCAATTTGATCGAGGCGGGGTGTGTGCCCGCTCCATTCTCCATTCAGGTTCATTACGCCTTTCTCAAAAAGGGGAACACTGCTTCTATGTCAGGCAGGTAATTGCGCATGATCTTTAGCCTTTTTTGCCCAATAATTATAGTACCCCTTGTAGCTTCGTCAATATTTCGGGTGTTCACCGCATGCTTGCGGGATATCCTCAGAAAGCTTTCATTCAGCACCTCAATATTCTTTAATAGGGTGCCCATAGGCACACTGACTGTTTTGGTGGTGTGAAGCAGGTGGATATAGGTGTAGGCCCCTGCTGCTTCCAGGTACACAATGTCTTTCATTAGCACCTTCCTGTGAATCGTTTCCCCGCTCACCTCTTCAGGTATGAAGAGGCCGTCTTGTACCAGGTAAGGGGCACGTGGCCCCTCTTCTGGCATATTGATGCAAACCTCCCCGCCGGTCTGCGAATAGTAATAGCTGTTCGGGTTATTTATTATCAGGTTCATTTATCTTCCCTTCTTTTCAGTCTCCACACTATTTATTATTACTTATTGATTCAATTCCCTGGCACTGGCTTCACTTACACAGTAACCGTCACCTGACCAGTCAATTGCTGCACGCTCGGCGCAGCTCTCGGCACAGATACCCTCACCTTCAGAAGCGAAAAACTTCATGCCGTTGAAGATTTCTTCAATTATTCTGCCTGGCTCTACTTTTTGCAGGAATTCTGCCATGTGGTGGAGGCGAAACAACTCCTTATATATCCCCACAAAAAAAGTCGCTGTTTTTTCATTGTATGGCAGCGTGTGGTGTGTGTAGCTGTTCAGCCTGGCTTCCTGGTCGAGACCTGCCAGCCACAAAAGATTATAATGGTCATGGCCCAGGTCAACCTCGTGCCTTTTGTAGCCAATTAAGTACCGTTCTAGCTTATACTCACGGTACTCAATTTGCCTGCCACTGTAGAGTTTTTGTTTTATTAGGTCGAACGGTTTGCACCATAGGCCAATGCCCATGCCGTTCAGGCCGGGCGGCGTGCGAGTTACAGCCCTATCTAGTGTGGGGCCTTCACTCCATTTTTTGTCGGGTATGTATTCACGGTCTTGGTTTACATGGTAATTTACCGAACCGGTAAAGCGATATTCAAGAATCGTTTCTTGGCTAATCAACTTCTTTTCAGCCACTGTGTCATTGAGTATTACCAGCACTTTATCAGCAACCTCTTTAATCGTGTCACCCTCCCATTGCATCACTGAGCCATCAGGTACCCAGGCGATATGCTGCGCTTGAATGCGCTTGCGCCACTCAGGCGTAGCCTCCCACCTGATGGGGTTCGGATTACTACCCGCCATGTAGAAAGGGTTGGTTGTGATCTCCAGCTCAACGGTTTCACCGTTGATGAGTTTTATATTGTGTTTGAAAGGTTGTTCCATGGTTTAGTCATTTTTAAGTTCTTCATCTAGCTTTGCTTGCAGGGCATCGTAAGCTTCTTTTATCTCTTCCGTGGTTTTTAACTTCTTATGTGTAATAAAAACCTCATACCAGTTGCCACCTGTATCACCATTGTATATATAGTATTGTAACCCTACTTTTTGGTATTGGCAGCAGGCATCTGCAATTTTTTCAAGAGGCGGGTCTTCTTTACAGCCCCAATAAAAGAGCTGCTCTTTGGGCGTTTCGTTTTGCGCCTGGTAGGCATCATATACGGCCTTTTCACGCAGGTATGCATTATAATTGCCGTTGAGACATTCTTGCAGTATGAATGCCTCAGCGTGTTGTAGTCTTTCTTTATCAGTCATTTAAATACTGTTTAAATATTTGGGTAATGATCATCTACCATCTCAATAGCAAAGACCTGGTCATATTGGTAGAATCAACTATCAGCTCAATAGCAAAGACCTGGTCATCAGGGTTAATTTCCGGCTCTTCATGAACGTTGTGCTGGATGAACTGAGGCACAGTGCGTATGCCTGCCCCCTCAGTTGGTTTCAGCCAAGTGCCTAAGTCCTTTGTCTGTTCGTAGATGAATACCGGTAAGTCATCAGGCACACCTTTGAGTGCCTCTTTAAGTTCTTTTGCATTCATCTTGAATAATCTGAGTAATAGGGAAATCGTAAATGTACTTGTGCGGATAAGGTGCCGGGTTTCCGCTTGTGCCCGGCCCCCTGCTTGTGCTTCTTAGGTCGTCACGCCCCGGCTTTTTTGCCTTGTGGTTAACAACCGGGAACCTCACCACAAGAACCCTTTCGTAGTTTCAGCGTGCCACTCGTCAGTAGAGACCTCTCATTTATTCGTCGGGTATTTCGTATTTGAACCGGGCGGGGGAATCGAACCCCCGTTGGGCATCTTCATCACAACGTCACATCAATTACCCACTTTGCCCTTGCGCCTGCCCCGGTTAGAATAATTGGCCTTGTTTCTTTGTTGCCTGGCTCAAGATATGATTCCCGATTTCAGGATGCACACAGTTTCTTAAGACTTTCGTAGGTACATGCTTGAGTGCATCATTTGGCACATCCTTTAGGCCTAAATATTCTATTAGTTCTGGTTTAGTAAGGTTTACTAGATTGCCTTTATGAATTTTGCTATAGGGCCAAATCTCAAAGTTTGACCAGATCATATGTCTACCAAGAATATAGTAGGCGGCCTTAATGGCTTATAGTATGTAATTACATTCTCAATAACCCATTTGAATTTTGCATTTTTTTCCAGAAATAATATCTCTTGCCACAATTGCATATCTGGATATTTATATCCGCTCGTTGCTTTCGTGAATTGATTGCATCTTGAATGCGTTGGACATGGCGGCGAGCCCCAAACGAAATCCCAATCCTCCTCTATGTGATCAATCAAATAATTATGGGCATCACCAACAACTACTGTGTCATTTGGAAATATTTTTCTGTACCTTTCAGCTATTTCTTTGTCACGTTCTACGCTTACTACTTCTGCGTTCCTTGGCCAATTCAGTCTATTGCCGCCTAATCCAGCGTATAAATTCAAAATTTTCATTTTAATTATCTTTTTGCATTTCCCATACCTTGCGTTGTACGGTGCTTGCCTCCAAGAAGAATTTGTCTGCGATCATGTGGTATATGGCTTGATCGCTGTACAGTGACACTTTAGTATCCTTGTAGTAGACCTTCTTAAGGGTTAGGTATTCCCCAAGCACCTGCCGGTCTCTGAGCACCGTCATAACTCTCTTTTTTGCCATCTGCCTCCTTGTTTTCCGCCTGCCTTTTCCTTCTTTTTGCCTCTTGCTTTGCCCATTGGCTCTTATACCAGGTGTAGTCTATATCGGTATTCTGCTCCTGCCTGGCCTTTTTATTGGCCTTCTCTTTTTTCGCCTTTTCCCGTTCTTCAGCCAGCCGCTGCTTGTATGCCTGGTATATATTACCTTCCGGCTCAGTGGGTTTGGCCTTGCCCTGTTCTCGGTGGGCCTTCATGCTGTCGTGCTCGGCCTGCTGCAGGCGTTCTTCCCAATACTGCCTGAACCACTTGAGCACCACCTGGGTGTTTACCACCACTTTGGCTTCGCCATAATCCCCTAGCAGTACCTTTTTCTTGAGGAGGTAAAAATCACTTTCATTGAGCGAATAGAACTGCTCAAGAATAAGCTCAGCGGCCATATCAACCATAGCAGGGGTGAGCGGCTTGGCTACCCCCAACAGGTCGTTGAGCTCTACCAGCCATAGCTTAATTTTGGCCAGTGTCTGCTTGGGGCTGGTTTCCCGCTTCAGGCGGGCCAGGCTGGGCAGCTGGCTGCCTATTGCCTGGCTAATGGTGGCTACCGCCGTGCTACTGGCCTGCTGCTTCGCGGGCAATGCGTGCCCGGTAGTCGTTGTTAAGTTCGCCATTATTCAATCCCTTCAATTCACCTACAATCGCGTTTAGCTTACCATTGATGGTTGCCACTTCAAAAGAATGTTTCTTGTACCATGAAGGTAGATTTTCAAGTATGTATTGGAATACTGCCGCTACCTCCTCTTCTGATTTACCGCCACTCATCTTTTTTAGCTTGGCCAGCAGCTGGCCCATGGCCCCTGCGTCTTTTGCGCTCCATGCATAAGGAACTCCTGTCTGCTTTTGGTAGGCCTCCTGAAAAGCCTGTTTGCAACGGTTATGCAGGCTGCTGGTACCACCGCCTGAAAAATCGGGTACCGGCACACCCAACGAGGCTGCCAATGCCCCCCTCAGCTCTGCTTTGGTGGCCCCCTTCTTATGTAGTATTTCTAAAGGTGTCATACCGCTTCCTGAAAGGTTGCGTACACCTTCTGTACCTGGCTTACCAGCTGCGCCAGTTCAGCCTTGTTGTGGTTTTGTAAGCGCCGTTTGTAGATGCCATAGGTCTGGCACCATTCATCAATACGCCGCATATCTGCACTGCCCTGGCACGTGTACCCCATTTGGCAGAAAAGGGCAATGATTTTTCGCCTCATTCTGTTTTCGGCACTCATGGCTATTTTGCCTGAGTTGGCCATGCGCTTACAGAACTTCAAGAACTCTGTATATTCAATGTGGCTCAGCTGTTTCAAGCCTGTTTTGGCCCCGCCAGTGAACTCTTTAACCATTGCCGTACGCTCAGGCTGGTAGCCCTGCTTCCTGGTTTCGGCTTCCCATACGAAGTAATGGCTGTATTGGTTTTTTCCCATTTTAGTTTGCTTTAAGAAGGTACAGCCCTTGGGGCCGTACCTTAGTTAAACTATGAACTCAAGAATTTACCTGTATTACCATTTTGGTGGTGCTTGCCAGCTTTACGCCTTTGTTGGCCATGTAGCGCCGTAACGCCGCGTTGGTGGGCAGGGCATCTTTGATGTTCTTGATTACCCAGTTTATGGTTTCTTTCTTGAAGTCTTTACTGAGCCCGTCAATGAAGCTGGCTTTATCCAGCCTGCCCAAAGCCTTGCCGTCTTCAGTTACGATTGTAGCTGGGTTATTCACCAGCTTGATTGTGCCCGCATCAAGCGCAAGCTCGTTGTTTACGAACTTGGCGGCATGCTGGTCACCATAAGCCAGTATCTTCTTTTCCAGCTCGGCCTTCTTGGCCTGGTTTTCTTTGATTGATTGCTCAATCGCAGCGTATTCAGCTAGCTGCATGTTAATGGTTTTACTTCCCTTCATTTTCAACTTCACTTTTTAGGTTTGATATAATTATTGATTAAACTCTCTTCTAGTGTGGCGGTTTTTACCGCCTGGTACATCAAATGCATGATGTATTTTAAATTACCCGTTGGCTTAGGCTTGGCCTTTTGTAGTATATGTGCCACAATCTTTTGGTATTCCATGAGCCACCATTTCCAGTAGCGGTCATCACGCGGTGTCATCAGGTGGTACTCATGCACGAACATGCCGAAGTCTATGAATACCTGCCAGAACTCCTCATCTTCACTGAGGCCAAACCGAGCCCTGAACCGTTGCCGGTCGTTCTTGTATTGCTCTCTTACACGCTGTATATGGCTGGTCTTACCCACTGCTTTTTATTGTTGTTTTCGTTTTTGTGTAGTTGGTTATGCTCCCCAATATTGGGCGGCCTTTTCAGGCCAGATATCGTAAGGGCTGGTGCCGCCGTAGCGGCTTTGCGCAAAGGCGCGGTAGCCTTCAACCCTGATTTTAACATGGCTGTCAAACCTCACGTCGTTGGCTACTTTGCCCAAGGGTAGTTTATTGTCACCCTTGGCAATCCAGATAAATATTTTGTCTGGGTACTGCTCAATGAACTTCTGGTACTGGGCAAACTTCAGGTACATCAGGTATTGAATGGTATTGATAAACACGAATTTTGCACTGCGCCTTTTATTCAGCCTTTGGCTCAATTCATTGAGTTGCATTTTGTGCAGGAGCTGTATTTTCCTATCCGTGGGCAGGTCAAATATTCCGGCCTTTTCCCACTTTAACTGATTGCTGTAAGATTCACCTTCCTCAAGGCAATTGAAATCAACAGGGCCGTGCTTGCTCAGCTCCTTAGCCATTTCAAGGGCATAGGTAGTTTTACCTTGAAAACTATCCCCCCAGATAATCCATGAGCCCGTAAGCTCAGGGGTGCCTATATGCTGTTGCCAAATGCCTGTTAGTGGTACCATTGTGAACTTGCGTTGCCTGAACTGCGCGCGGCCAATCGCCCTGTTTCTTGCCATCCCCTCATATCTTCTCTCTTCACTGTGATTCCCTTTATTGTTGTGGTGGCTCTGTTACGCTTCGGCAGGCTCTTGCGCTGCCTGCACTTCGGTGGCCTCTCTTTTTTTCGTGGTTTTATGTACCACACGTTCCAGGCGGCGCAGGTCACCAGCGCCCAGCTCAAAGGCGGCCTTGATTTCTTCTGCATCGGTCATGCCGTTTGCATCGGCAATCAGCGTGTAATCGTCCAGGTCGTTATTGATCAGGGGCACCAGCTTTTTTCCGATGCGACTAAAGAACTCCTCATAGCCGTCGGTATTCTTGCTCAAACCCTCATCAATGCGGGTCTGCATGGCCCAGGTACTTGCGAAAAATATGGCGCATTCGCCACAAACGTCGTTGTACAGGTCAATATGCCACCTGAGAATGTCATTGCGGCACTTGTTGGCCTCGTCTACTATGATCATTGGGTTATCAATGCTGATCAGGTGGTCACTTACCTGCTCCATGAGTTGTTCTTGCCTGGCCCCCTGCCTGTAGATGCCCATTACACTGGTGAGCACTTCCAGGTATTTCTTAAGTGTCCAGTTTGAGCGTATTTGGATTAAGAAGACGTTTTTGTTTTCAGCAGCGTAGGCACTTGTTACGCGCGATTTTCCGTGGCCACTATCAGCGCACCCCCACATCCACAAGGCGTTTTGATGACAATCTTTCAAGGTATCCAGTGCCTTTGTGTAGCTTGGGGTATCTACTAATTTTAGCTGTTTCTTGCCGTTCTGCTCCACTTTACGCCTAATCTGCTTCCACATCATGTCTGAAACCTTATTGTGCATGTTGCGGAAGATGTTGGTGAGTGTAGCCGGGGCCACCCCAAGGTACTTAGCCAGCTTGTTCTGGCTGCCGCCTAACTCTTCACGCTTCTTTTCAAGCATCAGAATGATGTCGTCTTTTTCAGTAGTAGTCATTATCTTGGTACTATTATTTTGTGTATCTAACTAAGGCCGTGGCACCTTGCCGTGGCTTTTTTAATTCGTTGGGTCTGGTATGTTTTCTGCCTCATCTATCAGGCTGCCTACATCTTCAGGCCTTACCAGGGGGTTTATGGCCCCGGCCTGCTTAAACAGTTCATTCAAGATGTTGGCTGCCTGATTGCTGGTAAACACATCACATGCCGGGTCAAACCTTACTATGGCGTACTGCCAGCCCTTGCCCTGGTTTTTGCGTGCTTTAACCACCATGCACAAAGTATGGTAGCCTACATATACCCGCACCCAGTTGTTTTCTTCCTCGTATGCCAGGGTTATTGTTGCTGGCCCTTGGTGTGCCCCCGTTGGTATTACTTTTCCGACCATACTACATTATTTAAATGCCGTTTAAATACTTCTTTATCTTCAGGGCTTACCTTGGCATTTTTGCAGCCGTAGCGTTTAAGTATTTCAGCCAGTATTTCATCTACAATTGTGCTGAAGTAATCTGGGTACATGTTATCACCCCAGAATAGCCCCCATGGTGCTTCATCTCCCACCGCAATGTCCTGAATGCCCTGAAACCTTCCTTCTTCGTCGTTAATCGTGATTGATTTGCCCTTAGCGCAAAAACTCATGCTTAGCTTTTGCGGGCCTACAGTAGCGTTAGTTGCTATCTGCCATTTTGCGTCTTTCAGCTTTTCCATGGTAGTACAGTTTAGTCAGTGGTTAGGCTTAGTTTTTGCTGCGTGCTAAGTGGCAGCCCCTCTAGCTGTTCAGTGAACTGGCTCACCTGCTCATCAGTAACTTCCAGTTCAATACCGTAGCTAGTCAGTAAAGCATTTAGCATTTTACAACTATCCGTGCCGCTGTATACTGGTACGCCCAGCACATTGTCTACAGCTGAGTAAGCCCTTTCATTGCCTTCGCTTTTTACGTGGTATACCCGGCAAAAGTCATTGATGTATTCTGCATTGCTTATTAAAAACAGGTATACATAATCTTCGCCTTGTTCAATACTAAGGCAATCCCATTGGCCGTGGTCTATATCAATAAGTATCATCGCTTAGCTATTGTGGTTGGTTGGTAATGTATTGTATGCCCTGGCTTCGAACTCAGGCAGCCTGCCCTGCATCATACTTACATCTTCGCCGCACACCTGGTGGCCGGTCACATGCTGAATCCTTTCGTATACTTCCCAAAGGGTGGTGTACCAATAGTAGTAGCCCTCGGGCTCTCCAGGCTTTTCAAACCATAGGTTGCCGCCCTTCTTGCCATTCCCAGGCGTGAAGTAGAACTCTAGCAACAGATCATCAAGTGTATCAGCTCTGCCGTAAACCAGCAATTCCCGGCTATTGGTTCGCAAAAAAATCTCTGTATATGGTGATTCAGTATTCGTCATAGATTGAAGTATTTGTGGTGTTTGATTGCTTCTTGAGGTGCTGGGCATAGGTGTCTTTGCCCAGCTTCTTGCCTTTCTTTTTGGTTTCTATGCCGCGTATACGCGCGGTCTTGAGGCCTGCGCTTTCCGCATCATAGCCGAACTTGGCAAGCTTGTCTTCTGTGCTGTCTCGTACCTGTAGGCGCAGCTCATTCTGCTGCTCAAGGATGCTGCGTACCCTTTGCAGGTCTCCGTCTTCACGCTCCTGCGCGCCACGGTGCACCTTGATTTTTCTTTTGGCCTCGCAAACAAAGCGCAGCTTGCCAGCACTGTCTTCGTCATACAGCATAATCATGCTGCGGTCTTGTGGGTCGTACTTGATGTGGTAGGGCTTGTCTACGTTTTTCATCAGCCATTCCTGGTCGGGTTCGCCAGCCTCATCATACACCATGAACGTGTATGGCTTGCCGCCTTCGCGGTACTGGATGCCCTCATTGTCTGGCTTCACTGGCTTTTCCCTGGTAAGCCAGAACAGGTCTACCATATCAAGCAGCTCTATTTTGGGGGTCTCAGGGTTTTCTGATTGCTGATAGCGTTCAATGCGCGGCCTGCCGCACTCAAAGTGGGCCGCGTTGTTCCAGTCATGCCGGCGCTGCCTGTATATTTCTTTCAGCTCTTCAAGTGTTGGCAGGTTGCGCTCATTCTCAATAATGAATTCCATATTAGGTTGGCTCTCAATTGAGGTAGTGGTCATGTTCTGGCCCGTCCAGAACCAATCTTTTTTGAGGTGTTGAACTTGAAACCTGCCAAAGGCACTTTCAATGGTTTTTGATTTGCCGTTGTATGACCTGGTACGGTGAGATATGGCCGATAACCTGTTCAGGAAGTTCTGCGCCTCTAGCTTCTTGTGGCCGCCCTGGCCGTCAGTACGGATTTCATAGGGCCGGTGGCCTGCCACCTGGGCGGCCATTTTGTAGGCTTCGTATTGGGCCGCATAATCTTCTGTTTTGCAAAAGGCGTACCCTAAAAGAACTTCCGAATACACGTCCATTACCTCGTACACGCTAATGGTGCGGCGCTTGCCGTCAAGGCCCTTGTAGTAATAGTTGATTTTGGTTCCATCCCCGAACCACAGGCTGTCTCGCATGGTGGGCAGCTTGGTTGATATTGACATCATGTACTTCTCTTTGAACTTCAGCTCACCATAGCGGTGGCCGTACCATTGGTGCTGCTCCTGCTTCAGGAACCTTCTCAGGGGCTCCTCATCCTTGAGGGGCTTCCAGTCCATTTCATCAGCTAACTGCATATATTCTTTCCATAGCGCTTTATAGCTCGGGCAACGGTAGGCCTGTGATGCCCAGCGGGCCAGTGCCCACTCTTCGGCCTCGGCAGTAAGCTTTTTGCTGTTGCTGTTGCTAAAGTTTTTGTGTATCAGGCTTTCGTAGCCTTCTTTTTGCAGCGTGGTTGCGCGGTCTTTCAGGCGGCGGGCATTCTTGGGCAGGCTGTGCGGCCAGGTGGCCCTGGGCAAGGCGGCTACCAGGCCTGCCAACTTAGGCCACACATCTTTGTAGCTGCTCTTGTTGCGCTTGCGCAGGCCTATGCGCATTTTGGCAATGGCACTTACCGACTTTAATATTGAGGCATTAAGCGTGTACTCGCGTACGGTGGCTTCTGGCAGGCTGTTGCCGTTGCCGAGCTTGTAGGCCTTGTAGAATTTCTCGGCCTCATGGTCGTAGGTCATTTCTTCCGAGAATTGCGGCAGGGTGGCGTTGTAGGGGTCGCCAAAGGCCTGTATGCATTGTGCTTTTATCTTATCAGGTAGGCTGTCGTAACAAACTAATGTAGGTGTTCCTTTACAGGCACGGCGGCTATGATTGACTTTTTTCCTGTGTTTAAGCACATTATAATAGTTGTAAGTAAGAATTCCAGCTTCAACCAGCTTGTTTAGCTCTAATGATAAGGTGTTATGGTGGAATACATACATTATATTTTAAGCTTATTTTTTATATTATATTATATTTTAAACTCAAGACAAATTTTTTTAGCTAGCCCTCATTAATTGATGATACATGTATAGTATCAATCGCTTTATGGATTTTATTAATAGTTTCTTCCACCCCCTTCTTATCGCGTAACTTTCCACCCATAACAGCCCTTACATATCTAATTTTGCAATTTGCTGCGTATGCAATCATTGCATGGGGTATTACATATTTTGCCTTCTTCACTTTATCTT
>CAZXTW010000001.1:0-10509 GCA_964643525.1 uncultured Roseivirgaceae bacterium | reverse complement strand
ATGTTAGCTTTGTGACACAATAATATATAATTTATTTTAATACCCAAATACTTTAGCTTAATATAATTTAAACTGCTTAATGGACTTTGACGAAAAACTTAAGCTAATAGGTAATCGCTTTGAAAAATGGCGTACTGAAAATGGTATAAGCTTTAATCAAGCTGGGAAGGAAACAGAAACCAGTGCGATGCAAGTTTCCAACTTTTCTGCTGGTAAGAATATTACCATCAAGTTTTTGCTGAAGCTTAAACATGCATACCCTAGCTTAGATCTTACATATATCTTAACTGGGCAGAACAATGAAGAAGAACTCAAAACTATTAATCAAAGTGAAATAATTAAACTGAGGCAGACTAACGAAGAGTTGAGACAGGCATTAGTTGAAGCAAATAATGAAGTGACAGATTATATGGAAAAGAATATAGCCCTCAAGAAAAAAATTAATCATTGGCAGGGCATTTTTAAGGACTTAATCTAAATTTTTTGTGTCTTTTATAAAATCTTTCATTGCGGCACCTTTAATTGCGCTAGTTTTCTGTAAATGCTTTGTCTTCAAGTATAAATATGTGATTACAATTAAGGCGCAAAGCAGTACAGCAATCACAATGTTTTGAAACTTATCCAATTCCGCAGCATATGTAGCTTGGCTATACTCTAATTTTTCTTCTGAAATAGCCAAATGTACGTTAGCTTCCGCCAACATCATTTCAATTGTCTTATTCTGGCTTACCCGCTCTTCTAATATCTTAACCAGCTTCCTACAAATTGCCTTACTTTTCTCTAGCTCGCCCTTTGCAGTGTAGACCTCATCCAATGTTTTAAGGCAATCGACATAAAATGTTAACTTCTTATCTTCTTCATGATCTAACACTTGCAACAATACCTTTTCGGCTGCGTTAAGTTTCCCCTGCTTCAAATAAACACTACCAAGATTTCCAATAGTTGATAATTGTTTACTCATGGTGGTAATGACTACCTTAAGGGCTAATGATTTCTCAAAATATGTGATACTTTTTTCAATCTGGCCCCTCAAGAAGCAAACTTCACCTAAATTGTTAAGGACATAAGCTTTGTTCATACCACTTGCCAATTCGAGAGCAGAATTTAAGGTCTCTTCAGCTTTATTTAAGGATCCTTTTTCCTTGTAACACAAAGCTTGCATATTCATCCCTTTAACCACCTTCTCAAGATTACTTTGTTTTTGGTAGTATTCAATATACTGCTGGAAAAGGTTTAGTGCCTCATCGTATTCACCTATGTGTTTTGCCGCTTTCCCTAAATTATAAATAGTAGCAATCTTTTTACTTACCGGCTTTTCTATTTTTTGAGATAAGCTTAGTTGATAATATTTATAGGAGTATGTCCATAACTCTTGATTGCTCATAATTCGACCGATCTTATGATTGATGCGGGACATCTGATCCTTGTCGTTATTCTTTTGGGCAATTCTTAGCTCACTCAACAAGTGCTTAACTTGTTCAGTGGTATTTTCATTTGCTTTTACTATTTGCTGGCTAAAAAATAATAAGCAAATAAATACAAAGGTTATGATTGGCCTCATCATCGCGTGATTCTTTAACACTCAAATATATTAAAATATGGGAGAAATATAACTATATTGGCCTTATAACTATATTTTGATTGTTTTCTCCTATCATGTGCTAGAAGTATTAGTGTTTGTATCCTCTTCATCATCCCCTTCGTCTGAGTTACAACATGCACCAATTATGCATCTTTTTCCGTGCATGTCTAATAGAATAATATCTTCGATGGTTGCAATTTGGTTTATCATGGCTTTTTTAATGTAAAATAAGCAATTATACTCATAGCTGCCAAGTTATTTGTTCCCTGTGTTATATCTCTTTGGTAATCCAACTTACTATTTGTGCATAGCATACATATATGTATGAAAGGCTGCTCTTGATAAAAACCCCATTCTAATGCTGTTTTAAGCCTTTTTAGTGTGTTTTGATGTGGCGCTACCCCCCCTCTTTAAGAGCTTTTTCCCGTATTATATGCGGTTTATAAGCATCTAACCCTTTTGCACTATACGCTTTTTTTATCTTTTTGTACTAACCAATAGTACTATCCAGTTGAATATACCATTCACTTTTGTTGGCTATAATTCTTTCTTATTTTTTGTTACGCGGGTTTTTGTTCGGCCAGTTATATGTGGCCATGCTGGCATTGTAATTTGTCTCTTTAACAGTATTTAAATGTAGTTTAAACGGGTTTTTGGCCATAATTGGTAATAAACTTAAACAGTGCTATTCAATACTTAAACATTATTGGTAGTCAATCAGTAACTAATCGGTAGCAATTGGCATTTTTGCACACTTCGTTTTAGGCTTACTGGTAATTGAACATGGCCTTATATAGGCCATTTACCTGGCCTACGCCATTAGCACCAACCAAGCTATAAATAGGCTTTAAACGCTGTATAAAAGGCTTTTAAAAGGAAATACAATAATTGAAAGGAAGATGAAAGGCCCACCAGGAGGCCGTTATACGGTAAAATTTAAAAATGCCCCTTTTGTTATAGGGGGGCTACACCCCGGTTAGCAGGGCGCTATACCCCGGTGTAAAATGGCTGTACACCCCGGTGTATTTGCCGCTTAGCCAGTAAAAACGGGGTGTTTAGGTGTGGCAAAGCCAGGTGGCTACCTGTTTTGCCACATTTAATCATTTATTATTTTGATCGTTGTTTTTAAGGCGCTCTACCTCAATTTCAAGGGCTTCGTTCTTTTGCAGTATGCGCAGCAGGGCACGCTGCGTATTTTTCAGGTCTGCTTCGGCCTGCTGGTGGTCAGCCTCAGCCGTGGGGGTTGCCGAGGTGGCGGTGGTGGCGGGTGCCGCGGTGGCATACATCATTTGGCCACGGCCGGTTAGCAGCCAGTCAAGGTTTAGCTTGCCATACGCCTGCCACAGCAACAGCAGGTTTTTGGCAGTAAAGTTTTTGCCGTTGGTCATGTTAGATACATTGGGGCCGCCCAGGCCGGTATCACGGCCTGCCTGGTTAATGCTTATGCCTTCCTGCGCCAAAAAACTGGCCAGGCGCCGGCCTACTTCCGTCAGGGCTTGTTGGGGGTCTGCTGCCAAGGTATCTGTCAAGTTTACTAAATAATCTATACGATCATTAAATATATTGTACATTTGCTTGCACTTGCGCCGGGTGTTTTGTTCTTTTGTATGGTACAAGCAACCACAGGGCATGGCACTACCGGCCAAAAGCCTTGCGGGTTGTAATATAACTTATATAATTGCCAACCCTACAAATATGGCTATTTATACCCATAAATACTATAAAATACCCCGGCAAGGCAGGCTGTGCAGCCCCTTGCAGGCCAAGTTATGCCAGGCCACCCCATGCTGTAACGGTAAAAAAATTTATCCAAACTATTTAATATATTAAACGATGCTGACTGAAAACCCTGCCAACCCAGCCCTTTGTGAGCACATACCGGCCAGCCTGATGCTGCCGCCCAGGGCCAGGCAAAACCTTGAGGCGCACATTACGGCCTTTAACCGCAATGTACAGGCCCTGATGGCCGGCCAGCCTATGCTGGGCCGCACCCAGCTGCCCAGCAAGGCCCTGACGCAACAGCTGGCGCAGGCCCTGGGCCACAATGCCCTGCCCTACCTGACTTACCGCATGCAGGGCACCTTGTATTTGCTGGTGCCCACCCATGAGGGCGGCCGTGCCTGCTTTGATGTGCACAAGCTTACTGAAGCCCTGCCGGCACAAGCCGGCACTGCCAACGCCAACAATCAAAACAATTAATAACCATGGAAACAACAACCGAACAACCAACCACCGGCAGTGCCCTTTGGGGCATTGAACTGTACCTGGGCGTAAACGCCGTGCTGCTAGACTGGCTCACGGCCCAATGCCCCGAGCACCTCAGGGCTGAGCTGGCCGTACTGCGCCAGTATGAGCACCAGCTGTATCACCTGCTGTGCAACAACCCTGATGGCCCCGCCCCTACGGTAAAAGCTTTTTATAAAGGCATGCTGCAAGAGGCTTATGGGGTAAACCTGTGTGGCGCAGGCAGCGGGGGCTGCTAAAAGTACTGCTGCCACCCCGCACGGCCAGGCACCTTCATTGGGGGTGCCTTTTTTAGTTTTCAGGGCCATCAAAGCCGGGCAGGCTGCCCGTATGGCCGTTTTTGCCCCCTACGTAGGGCAGTAGCTCATTGTAGGCCTGCCTGTAAAAGGCCGCCTTGCGGCGCTGGCTGGCGGCACTGTTTTGGCTTTTTACCAGTTCGGTTTGGGTATGCAGACCCACCTGCTGCATGTGGCCAATGCGCTGGCGCTGTTGCCTTAGCCTGATTGTGGCCCAGGCCAGGGCCACGGCAATGAGGGCCAGCAAGGGCAGGTACCAGTACTGCGCCAGACTGTTGGGGCGGGCGGGGGTGGGTAACTGCTGGCGGGCACTGCTTAATTGCAGACGGCGATTTTCTGCCTGCAACTGCGCCGCCAGTTGGGCCCGGGCCGCCAGCAGTTTGGTATGCTGGGCATGTACTGCATTGGCCTGCTGGTAATTGCCCTCGGCAGTATACAGTCGGGCCAATTCAGTATGGGCCAGGTTGGCTGCTTCACTTATCGGCAGGCCTGCGCTGGCCGCTACTGCCTGTTGTAAATAGGCCTGCCCCTGGGCTTCGCGGCCTGTTTCTTTGAGCAGTTGGGCATAATTGTAATAGCTGTTAACCAGGTTGCTGCCCATTTGGTGCTGCTCTTTCAGTTCAATGGCCTTTAAAAAGTTAGCCTCTGCCTCCTGTGTTTGGCCAATTTGCATTTGCGCATGGCCCAGCAGGTGGTGCCGGATTGCTATACTTTTAGGCGCAGTGGTTTGAGCCAATGCCTTCTTGTAGTATTCAATGGCCTTTGGATAGTCGTTTTGCGCGGCATAAAGATTGCCTAACGAGTTGTAAATATTACTTACGAAGCCAGTTGTACTCATCTTTTCGGCAATATCTAATGCTTTACCAGCTGTTGCTAAGGCCATGGTATAATTGCCTTGCTCTCTAAAACATAGGCTACGCAAAAAATATAGTGAAGCCACTTCATTACCGTTATTGCCATACAATTCAATAGCCAACTGAGTAAAAGCTAATGCATCATTATAATTTCCTGTTTTGTAATGCAATTCACTGAGGTAATCATATAACCTAGCCATAATACCTTTATCCTCATTTAAAGTAATGGCTTTTGTAAGCTGCTGGTAAGCCAAAGCGTACTGATTTGATTGCAGGTATAAGTAGCCCATTGTTTGATGCAACCATACAAGCTGTTTATTACTCACAAAGTTTTCATCAATAAGTGCTTCGGCTTGTTTAAGTGCTTGAATCGCTATAGTTGGGTTATCATTTTGGTTGCCATGCGCTTGTGCCAACAACTGGTTAAATTGCTCGGTAGCTACAATTTGCTGTTCTGAGCTTTGGCACCCAGTAAATAATAATAGTACTAAAACAATACTGAATGCTGTATTAGTTAATTGCTTTGCCATACTGTTGCGGTTACAGGTATTTCTATATATACAATATTGGTTTTTTATCCGGCAGCTGTGATTGTACTGTTGGCATTGTTTGGCGGTGGTGGAGGCGGTGGTAATGGCCTGTCGTCATCTTCCAGGCAGCAGCCGCCGTTGAGTTGGGCCATGCCGGTGGTGGTTAAGCAGTGGACAGCCAATAAGTGCATTGGTTGGGTAGTTCGTTTCATTTTATTGCTGTTAGTTTAAATTGTATGGGTTTAACCAAAATTAGTGGTGATGCTATTGGCATTGGTATTATTGGGCGGGGGTGGGGGTGGTGTTGGATCTGGCTCATCATCTGAAGGGCAGCAGCCACCGGTGAGTTGGGCCATGCCGGTGGTGGTTAAGCAGTGGACAGCCAATAAGTGCATTGGTTGGGTAGTTCGTTTCATTTTATTTATGCTATTTATAATTGTTGTGTTTACGCCAAATATATGCCTGCCGGTTACAACATATATGCACTAAGTGCCAAAGCAAACATGCAGTAAAAAGCAACAGAGCCACAACTTACCAAATGTAACCAAAATAGGGTTGGGTGGCAAAGGTTCAGTTACTTTTATGTGGCGTTTGGCCTACAGATTAGCGTGGTTTTTTGGACTGTTTTATAGCCTTATTACTCTTTAAAGTATCATAAATACAGTTTACGCCCTGTGCCGCTTGGAACAAACCCGCTCAGTGGCTGCCTGCCTTGCCTACGTAGCCACAACCTAAAACAGGTTATTTGTTACTGAAAGCGACTAATCAGTAATTACAAATTAACAATTACTCAAAAGCGCTTACCAACCCTACCAAGCAAGGCAGGCACATTAGTAACAAAGTTTATATGACAAAGCTCACAAGCATTCACTGCTTACTCACTAATAATTATCTGGCAGGTAACATGCATGAGCAGGCTACTTTGTTGATGCCCAGTAAGGCACTGGCCCTGCATTTAGCACTAACTTTGTGGCTATATTTAGTACTAAATGTTGTAACGAAGGCTATAGCCTCATAGCAACGGTGCCTACTAACTGCATTGCGCCACAATACCCACAACCTTTAAACCTTGCGCATCACATACATACCGGGTAAGGGTGATTGCCCATGAGCCTATTGTACCCGTGCCGATGGTACAACCGTACCAACGACGATGAGGTTACTGTACCAATGCCGATGTGACTACTATACCAACGACGATGAGGTTACTGTACCATCATCGTTGGTATTACTGTACCAAAGGCAATGAGACGGAATACTACAAGCCCTTAACAGCAAAGTACAATACCTGATATCCCACCTCTTCCTCCCTCCTACCCCCGCCAGCTGCCTACAGGCTCAGGAGGCTTTAAGGCGTGCACCCCTCATTATGCAACCCTGTTGCATTAAACAGTTTTATTGTCGTTTTTTGCTTTTTAAATGATACAACATGATCCGGCTAAAAGAAGTAAGCAAAGCATTTGACGGCAAGCAGGCCCTCAATGCCTTAAGCCTTGACATACAACCCTCAGAAATTTATGCGCTGCTGGGCTCAAACGGCGCAGGCAAAACCACCACCATTAACCTGATTATGGGCTTTATTGAAGCAGAGCAGGGAGAGGTAACGGTAAAAGGGCTCAATCCCTACACCCAGCCCAAAGAAGCCAGAAAGGCCCTGGCCTACATACCCGAAAATGTAAGTCTGTACCCCTACCTCTCGGGCTATGAAAACCTTGATTACTTCAGCAAGCTAAGCGGCAATAAATATGGCAAGCAATCGCTAGAGCAGTTGCTGGTTACCAGCGGGCTGCAACAAGAGGCTATACATAAGCGAGTGGCTACCTATTCAAAAGGCATGCGACAAAAGGTGGGCATTGGCGTGGCCCTGGCCAAAAATGCCGATGTACTGCTGCTGGATGAGCCCGCCAGCGGCCTTGACCCTGCCGCCAGCAATGAGCTTTCGGCCATTATGAAACAACTGGCGCAGGATGGTAAAACCATTTTAATGGCCTCGCACGATTTGTTCAGGGTGCGCGAAACAGCCACCCGCATTGGCATTTTACATAACGGGCAGCTGCTGCAAGAGCTCAGCGCAGCCTCGGTCACTGCCAATGACCTTGAGCGCATGTATTTAGAGTATATGAAGCGGTAATGCCATGCTACACATCATCACAACAGAATGGAAAGGACTGGCCAGAAGCAAAAGCACCCTGCTGGTGCTGCTTATACTGGCAGTAGCGCTAATTGCCACCACACTGGCCGGCATACAGTCAGTGCAAACACAAAATGCCCGGCAGCAGCAGGCCAACCAAACCATCAGGGCCCAGTGGGATGGCATGGACCCCAAAAACCCGCACAATGCAGCCCACTTTGGCTCGTACGTGGTCAAGCCCACCAACCCCATTAGCGCTATAGACCCCGGCATTAATGCCCTGGTGGGCAATGTGCTGAGGCTGGAAGCCCACAAGCAGAACGAATCAGCCTACAGCGCCGCCTCGCAGTCGCTTATGCCCTCAAAGTTTGGTGCCCTCACCCCCGCCATTGTGCTGCAGGTTATTGTGCCCATTTTACTTATTTTTCTGGTTTATCGGGCCATTAGCAGTGAAAAAGAAGGTGGCCGCATCAAAGTACTGGCCATGCAGGGCCTTTCAGTTACCCGGTTTATCAAGACAAAGGCCCTGGCCTACTGGCTGCTGGCGGTGGTGTTTCTTGCTGTGATTTTAGTGGTGCAATGGGCCATTTACCCGGCTACTTTTTCTGACGACCTGCTAATCAGGTCATTGAGCCTGTTTTTGGCCTATGCCGTGTACTTTTTGATTATATGCCTGTTGGCCGCCTACCTGGCCATACGGCTAAAAAATGCAGCGGGCCTCACCACCACTATTGCCATTTGGGTGTTGTGGACCATTTTTTTGCCCAAGTTGTTTGGCAGCCTGGCCGAAGCGCAGCAGCCCCTGCCCAGCCGCCATGAGTTTCAGGCCAATATGCGCGAAGACCGCAGCAAAGGCATTGACGGCCACAACCCTGCCGACCAACGACAGCAGGTGTTTGAAGATAGTGTGCTGCTGGCTTATAATGTCACCACAGTAGATTCGCTGCCCATTAATATTGATGGCCTGTTGATGCAGGCCGATGAGGAGTATGGCAACCAGGTTTGGGACAAGCATTTTAAAACCCTGTATGAGGTGTACCAGCGGCAAAAGCAGCTGTACCAGTTGGGTGGCCTGGTTAACCCGTTTGGGGCACTGCAAAGCGTTAGCATGGGCACTGCCGGGGCTGATAACCTGCACCGCATTGATTTTTTGCAGCAGGCAGAAACCTACCGGCGTGGGTTTATACGCATGCTTAATTTAAAGCATGCCTTTGGCGGCAGTAAAAGCGGTGACTGGGGCTGGAAGGCCGACCAGGCTTTTTTCCAATCAGTGCCTGATTTTGATTATAAGCCGCCAAGGCTCAGCCAGTTTATTGGCCATTACCTGGCCGACCACCTGGTGCTGCTGGCCTGGCTGTTGCTAACTTTTGTGCTGGTGCATTTGGGCGCCAAAAACTACCGATTTGTATGAGCTATTTTGATTTATTGATTGCAGAAAACAGGCAGCTGGCCAGAAACCCCTACAAGCTACTGGCCCTGTTTATTTTTGTGGTGGCCTGTGTGTTTGGGCTGTGGAAGGGCTTTGCCTTTTATGAGGCGCGCCAGGCTGAAATAGAAACAATTGAAAGCCAGCAACAGGTGCTGGTGCAACAGGCTGCCGGCTGGCTGGCTGAAGGGGTAAACGGCCCCGAAAACCGCCCCTGGGTAAATGTAACTGAGCCTTTCTGGGCCATGTGGTATGCCAACCACCATGCCTTTGATGCCCCCAGCCCTATGACGGTGTTTTCAATAGGCCAGGCAGATCAGTTTGCGTTTTATAAGCGGGTGTCTATGTGGACAACCGGGTATGACCCAGACCTGGTGGCCGACCTTCAAAACCCCGAGTTTGTGGGTATTGGTTCTTTAGATTTTACTTTTATCTGGATTTTTCTGCTGCCCGTGCTGCTCATTATTTTAATTTATGATGTCAAAGGGCTTGAGTATGACCTGGGCTTTTTAAAGTCTATTACCCTGCACACCCCCAACCCCTACCGCTGGTTGTTGCAGCGCCTCAGCTACTATTTTTTGTTCATGCTGGGCCTGCTTTTGCTGGCAGTACTGGTGCCGTTTTTAATGACTGATATGGCCCTTGCCCCCATGGCTACTTACCTGGCTTACGGGGTGTTGTACCTGTTTATTTGGTTTGCCATTTACTTTTTGATTATTACCAAAGGTAAGGGCCAGACCGACCAGGCCGTAAAAATGCTGATTGTTTGGCTGCTGGTGGCCGTGGTGGTGCCGGGCGGCGTGCACCAGTACCTGAGTTTAAAGCACCCCCCCAATTATATGATGGACTGGCTCACCACCAAAAGGGTGGAACAGGACGAGATTTTTGCCCTGCCCCATGCCGAAACGGTGGCCCGCGTGGCTGAAAGGTATGACTGGCTGCCCCCAGAGGCCTACCTGCATGAAGATAGTGTTTCTCAAGATGTAAAGAATAGCCTGTCAAGGCTGGTACTGTGCATGGAGTTTGAGGCGGTGATTGATGGCATACTGAACACGCTTGAGCAAAAGAACCAGGCCATCAGAAAAGCGCATGTTGTATCGCCAGTTATGTTTTTTCAAAACAGGCTCAACCATTTATGCGGCACTGATTATTATGCCAACCGCAAGTTCAGGCAGGCCATTCAGGCTACGAGCTTAAAAATTAATGAGCAGATTCTGCAAGGTGAGTTAAATCAAGTAAAGATTGACGCAGCCCGGTTTAAAGAGTACCAGTTGATTGGGCGTTAAGAGATAGATTGTGGTAAGGGCTGGCTGTTAGATTTAAATGGCACTTACAAGGTAAGGTGGCTAAAGCCAAAGCGGTTCAGGCCACGTGCTTTCATAAACCATGCTTTGCCCGTATAGCCTCTACTACGGCTGGTGACAGGCCCATCAGTTGGGCAATTTC